>CAIYXH010000227.1 GCA_903930195.1 uncultured Actinomycetes bacterium
GACATTCCTCTACGGTGCGCGCCTGCAACACCGCGTCTCGTACCTGCCGCTCGACAACCCGCTCACCGCCGCCTATCGCGACGGTGTCGAGTACGTCGTTCTCAGCCGCGGCCTCGACTACCCGAACGACCCCACCCCGCCCGCGCTCACCGGTGCGATCGGGGCCTTCCGGACGGCCCACTGGTCGATCGAGCCCCTCGGGAACTACTGGCTACTCGGCGTCGCGCCGCACGCGACGGGGGCCGGCTGCGCGTGAGCTTTCGGTTCCGCCCCGGAGGGATGCCGTGGGGGCGGCCGCAACACGAGCTCATTCTGCTCGTCCTCGTCGCGATCACCGCCTTCGCGCCCATCTACGGGATCGGCGCGCAAGACACGTCGCGGTTCTGCCTGACGCAGAGCCTCGTGCACGGACGCCTCTCGAACGACGCGTGTCTCAGCTCCTCCTTCGACCGCGCCCGCTACCAGGGCCACCTCTACTCCGACAAGGCGCCCGGCCTGTCCGTTCTCGCTGTGCCCTCGCTCGAAGCGGTGATGCACGAGCAGGTGCAAGACGCCTCCGGTGCCTCGCTGCGGATCTGGCTGGTGCGCATCCTCTCCACGGGCATTGCCTTCCTCGTCCTCGCCTTCCTCGTCGGTCGGATCGCCGAGGGGCTCGCGCCGGGCTTCGGCGGCATCGCGCTGGTCGCGTTCGCGCTCGGCACCCTGGTCGAGCCGCTCGCCGCGACGGCCTTCGGACACGTCGCCGCGGGTGCGTTCGGCCTGGTCGCGCTCGTCCTGGCGTGGCGGGGCCGCTTCGCGTGGGCGGGTTTCGCAGCCGCCTGCGCCTTCGCCTGCGACTACTCAGCCGGGCTCGTCCTCGTGGTGCTGGCGGGGCTCGCGGTGTGCGCCGGCGTTCGTCCGCTCGTGCGCTACACGTTCGGCGCGCTCCCCGGCGTCGCGGCGCTCGGCGCGTACAACTGGGCGGCGTTCGGAGCCCCCTGGCACTTCTCGTACGCCTACGTCGACGGCGTCTTCCACCTCGATCAGGCAGGTGGCTTCTTCGGGATCGGCACTCCCCACCGCTTCGCGCTCTACGAGATGGCCGCAGGCAGCGGCGGGCTGCTCGTGATCTCGCCCGTCCTCGTCGCGAGCGCCTGGGGTCTCGTGCTCCTCGGCCGCACGCACCGGGCGATCGCGATCGTCTGCGGGATCCTGACCCTGGCGTTTCTCGCCGTCAACGCCGGCTACTTCTTGCCCTACGGCGGCGTCTCCCCCGGGCCGCGCTTCCTCGTCCCGGGCCTGCCGTTCCTCGCCCTCGGCCTCGGGCCGGCGTTCGCGCGCCGCCCGCGCCTGGCGACGGTGCTCACGGCCGCATCGGTGGTGCCCGCAACGGCGCTGATGCTCCTCTGGGCGCAGAACCAGCCGATTCGCGGCACGGTCTGGGGCGAGCTCGCCCGGATCCCCGTCCGGCTCGGGTCGGCCGACTTCCTGCACGCGCTCCCCGTCACGGTCTACGGGCGACTCGGCGTCGGCCGCGAGGGGAGCGCTCTGATCATCGGCCTCACGGCGCTCGCCGCGCTCGCGGTCGCCGTGCCGCGCCGCGTGCGGTCGCAGCCGGTGGTTCGCTCGCGTCTCGTCTCGGCGATCGTCGTCGTCTCGCTCTACGTGGTGGTCATCGCCGACGTCTGCTCGGGCTTCGGGTACCCGTACGGAGCACGGACGAACGGCGTCGCGATCGACCCGTCGCCGCTCATGACGACCATCGCCGCGTCCTCGCCGCAGGCACTCCCCGGATCGACCGTCGGCTTCGACATCACCGCCAGGAGCCCGAAGGGCGTCTTCGCCGACAAGGTGCTGCTCACGATCGAGCTCCCGAGCCAGCTTCAGCCGACCGGCGTCCCGGCCTCCGACCGGGGCCCCGGCTGCTCCGGGACCAGCCCGATCGTCTGCGATCTCGACTTCCTGCAGAGCGGGCAGAGCGGGCACGTGCAGTTCCAAGCGCTCGTGACACAGCTCAACTCGAGCCAGCACCTCACCGTGAAGGCATTCGCATCGACGGAAGGCAATCCCGGGACGACCGCGTCCGCCACGATCACGTTCGGCGCGCCGACCGGGTGATCCCGTAGGCCGCGTAGGCGACAGTCGCGGTTGGCTCCTGCCGTTCGTGGGGTAGAAGCGAGTGGATGGACGTCTCCGCAGAGGTCGAGAGCAGCTCGAAATCGGTCGCCCGCAAGGCGTTCGTGACGACCATCGTCGCCCTCGCGACGATCGTCGGGATGGTCGCGCTGTGGAAGGTGAAGATCGTCGTCGCGATGCTCCTCTCCGCGATCACGATCTCCGCGGCGATGCGTCCGGGGGTCGAGTGGCTGGCGAAGCACCGGGTGCCGCGCGTGGTCGGGATCCTCCTGCACTACCTCGTCGTCCTCGGCCTCGTGGTCCTCTTCCTCTCGTTCGTCGTGCCGAGCCTGACGAGCGAGATCCAGACTGCGCTCGACGCGAAGACCACTGCCTCGGACGGGTACAAGGGGAAGCTCCTCCACGAGATCCAGATGCGGCTGCACCACCTGCCGGCTGCGAGCCACCTGGTGCATCCCGCCCTCTCGATCGGCGAGAAGGCGCTCGAGGTGCTCGTCGGGATCCTGTTCACCTTCGCCTCGGCGGCCTACTGGACGTTCGAGCGCGACGACGCGATCAACGTGATCGCCGGGGTGATGCCGCGCCCCCGTCGGAAGAAGTTCCGCGACACCTGGCTGCTGATCGAGCAGAAGCTCGGCGCCTTCATCCGCGGACAGCTGCTGATGGTCGCCTTCGTCTGCACCGCAGCCTCGACGATCTTCGTGATCGTCGGCGAGCCCTACTGGCTGCTGCTCGGGATCTCGGCAGGCATCCTCGAGATCGTCCCCGTCGTCGGTCCATTCGTGGCGCTGCTGCTGGTGATCGGCGCGGGCCTGACCGACTCCTGGCACGTCGCGGCGCTTGCCGGCGGCTGCCTGCTCGGCCTCCGGCTGCTCCAGGACTACCTCGTCTCGCCCCGGGTGCTCGGCGGCGCGGTCGGTCTTCCCCCCCTCGTGGTGCTCGTCTCGGTCTCGAGCGTGACGATCCTCTTCGGCAGCTTCTACGTGCTGCTCTCGGTGCCGCTCGCGTCGCTCGTCGTCACGATCGTCGACGTCGTCGTCCGCGGCGTCGACCCGTCGGAGGTCGACGTCCCCGCCGTGCTCTTCCCGGCGAAGGACCCCGAGCCCGGTTAGGCCACCTCGGTGACCGGCGTCGGAGCCGCTTGCTGGGCGCGGGGCCGCGGCATGAACAGGCTCGCGACGAAGCAGACGACGAGCAGCCCCGCGTCGAGCGCGAGCACGTACTGGATCGCCTTGAGGTAGGAGTGCTCGGTCGGGTGCGACCCGATCGTCGCGAAGAAGATCTCGCTGAGCACCGCCACGCCCGCTGCCGTCGCGAACTGCTGACCGGTCGCAAGCGTCCCGGCTCCGGCACCTGCCTTGGCGGGAGCGACGTCGGTGAGCGACGCGCCGATCAGCGCCGGGATCACGAGACCGTTGCCGATGCCGATCGCGAAGAAGATCGGCGCGATCCGCCAGGCGGTCGTCGCCTCGCCGGAGAGGTGGATGTCGAGGAGCTGCCCGGCGAGCGCGAGAAACGCGACGACGAGGCCCCCGGTGACGACGCGCGCCCCGTACTTGCCGATCAGCGGCCGGCCGACGAGCGAAGTGATCGCGAAGCCCACGCCGAGCGGCGCGAAGCAGAGCCCGGCGTCGAGCGCCGAGAGGCCGAGCCCGCGCTGCAGGAAGAGCGTCAGCCCGAGCAGGATGCTGCCGAAGTACAGGAAGACGGCGATGTTGACGACGATCCCCGCGCTGAACGAGCGCGCCTTGAACAGCGAGAGGTCGAGCACCGGCTGACCGCCGCGCTGGGCGAGCCCGCGCTCGTAGCGCGCGGCGATCGCGAGCACGACCGGCGAGGCGACGAGCGGCGCGACAAGCCACCACGGCCACCCCTGGCTCTGGCCGAGCGTGAGCGGGATCAGCGCCATGCCGAGCGCCAGCGTCACGCCGATGACACCGGGCACGTCGAGCTGGGGCTTTGCCGCCGAGCGGCTGTCGGGCAGGAGCCGCTCCGCGAGCAGCACGGTGACGAGGCCGATCGGGACGTTGACGAAGAAGATCGTCCGCCAGCCCCAGCCGAAGAGGTCGAGCTGGACGAGCGCGCCGCCGAGCACCTGGCCGGCGATCGCGCCGAGGCCGATCGTGACGCCGAACCAGGCGAGCGCCTTGTGGCGCTCGGCCGGCGGGAAGAGCGAGGTGATCAGCGCGAGCACCTGCGGCACCATCAGCGCGGCGCCGAAGCCCTGCGCGACCCGGGCGACGATCAGCTCGACCGGCGTCTGCGAGAGCCCGCAGAGCGCGGAGGCGATCGTGAAGATCGCCATCCCGATCGCGAACAGGCGGCGGTAGCTGTAGCGGTCGCCGAGGCGGCCGCCGGTGATCAGGAAGGCCGCGTAGGCGAACGAGTAGCCGCCGATCACGAGCTGCAGGTCCGCCGAGGTCGTATGGATGTCGGCCTGGATGTCCGGCGCCGCCACGTTCACGACGAACACGTCGAACAGACCCATGAACGAGGCAACCAGGATCACCGGCAGTGCCTCCCACCGCCGCGGATGTGCGTCCGTCACGTTCACTTCCCCCTCGCTCGTCGTCGGACGTGCGCCGTTCGCGCCGCCTCACTCCCAACCTAACGATGGCGTACGGGGTGGCAATCCCACCTCTTGCTCCATCGGGCCTGGCCCCGGCTCTATCGGGGCCTGTCCCGATGTCGACCTCGGCCCGTCGAACGACAACTCCCGCACGTTGCGGGACGCCCTCTGGCGGTGACCCGCATCCGTCCGACTGCGGGCGTAGTCTCCCGAAGCCTCGTGATAGCGAGGTGACGTGGTCGCCAGCGAAGTCCGGTGCGATTCCGGCGCTGTCCCGCAACGGTGATGCCTTTTGCCCGTCACGGGCGGAGGACGAGTCCGGTCGCCTGCCATCCGCGTCGTCGTGGGAACCGTCCTCGAGAGAAGGGCGGCCGGATGCCGCTTGCGCGGCCGTCGGTCGCTGCTTCGCTGTCGAGGCCGATCGTCGAGCAAAGGGGAGCAGCGGTGCAGGAAGGTCAGCAGAGCTACACGTTCGGGAGCCGGACGTTCGTGCTCGACAAGGCGAAGGCCGAGGCGGCGCTCGCCGCGAAGCGGGTCGTCGGCGGTCGCGAGACCATGACCTTCAACCTGCTGCCGCTCCGCTACGTGTGGGCGTACGAGCTCTACCGCACGATGAAGGCGAACCACTGGGAGCCCGAGGACGTGCCGATGCAACGCGACGTGCAGCAGTGGCGCAGCGACACGGTGCTCTCCGACGTCGACCGCTGGATCGTGCAGATGGGCGTCGGCTACTTCTCGGCCGCCGAGGGGATCGTCGGCGACAACATCCTCCACGTCGTCCGCGAGCTGATGACGGCCTCCGAGCTGAAGCTCGTCCTCGGCCGCCACGCGCACGAGGAGAACATCCACGCCGACTCGCTCCTCTACATGATCTCGTCGCTCGGGATCGACCCGCACGAGTGCGAGGCGATGTTCGACGACGTCCCGACGATCGTCGCGAAGAACGAGTTCGTCACGCGCGCCTCGCAGGCGCTGCGCCGCGAGCTCGACATGAACGACCCGGGCGACAAGCAGCTCCTCGCCCGCAACATCTTCGTCTTCGGCCAGTGCATGGAAGGCACCCAGTTCTACGGGCTCTTCGGGATGATCCTCTCGCTCTACCGCCAGGGCAAGCTTCCCGGCATCGGGACGATGTTCCGCTACACGCTGCGCGACGAGTCGAACCACATCGAGCTCTTCCGCCGCCTGCTGCTCGAGCTCGCGGCCGAGAACCCCGAGATCTGGACGCCCGCGTTCCGCGAGGAGTTGCGCGCGCTGATGGCCGAGGCCGTCGAGCTCGAGAAGCGGTTCATCCGCGACTGCCTCCCGATCGGCGCGGTCGGCCTCTCGGCGCCGGAGTTCGAGCGCTACATCGACTACATCGCCGACCGGCGCCTCGAGGGCGTCGGGCTGGAGCCGCTCGTCGGCGGGATCGAGAACCCGCTGCCCTGGCTCGCCGAGCTGATGGACATTCGCAAAGAACAGAACTTCTTCGAGGGACGGGTGACCGAGTACCAAAAGGCATCTGCCCTCGCGTCCGTATCCGATGACGAGCTTTAGAAAGGACCGATCACAGTGATCATCGATTTCGCCGAGATCCTCGACGACCTGGAGGTCAAGCGCGCGTCGCTCCTGCCCTCCGCCGAGCTGCCCGCGCTTCCCGTCGAAGGGATCCTCGCCGGCCTGGACCAGCCCTACGACCTCCGTGAAGCCTGCGTCTGGATCGCCGAGGCGCTCGGCACCGTCGCCGCCGCCCGCGCCGAGGAGCTCGATGCCGGGATCGCGGAGACGTTCGTCCGTGAGACCGCGCTCGCCGTCGTCGCCCGGCTGCGCCTCGTCGGCGAGGCCGCACAGGTGACCGTCCCCGACATGTCCGTGCTCGTCGAGGCCGCGCTGATCGAGCGTGGCGCGGTCGACGTGGCGAAGGCCCTCGTGATGCGCCGCTCGCACCGCGTCCCGGACGTGCTGACCACCGGTGGCGAGCCGCAGCTGCAGCGCCGCTCCGGCCATGTCGTCGCCTGGAACACGCGCAAGATCGAGGTCGCGATCCGCAAGTCGTTCCTCTCGCTCTCGCTCGACCCCGAGCCTGCCGCCCGGATCGCCGAGCGCGTCAGCCTGCGCGCCCGGGCGCTCGGGATCGACCCCGTGCCGATCGAGACCGTGCAGGACATCGTCCAGGAGGAGCTCGTCCTCTGCGGGCAGATGCGCGTCGCCGAGCGCTACATCCTCTATCGCGCCGAGCGCGCGATGCTCCGCGCCGAGGGACGGATCGCCGCGCCGGCGCCGGTCGCCGGGATCAACGACGAGCTCCGCGCGCGAATCCGCTTCGCCGCGGTCGGCCTCGACCTGCCGCTCGACGAGGACGAGCTCGTCTCCGAGCTCCAGCGGTCGCTGAGCGACGACATCAGCCACGCCGACGTCGAGCGCCTGACGGTGCTGAACGCCAAGTCGCTGATGGAGCGCGACTCCGACTTCTCGTTCTTCGCCGGGCGGATCCTGCTCACGTTCGTCTACGAGGAGACGCTCGACTGGAGCGTCCTCCGCGACGGGCCCGAGGGCCTCGCCGAGGCGCATCGCCAGGCGTTCCGTCCGGCGCTCGAGCGCGGCGTCGCCGCGAAGCGCGTCGATCCGGTGCTCCTCGACTACGACCTCGACCGGCTCGCGGAGGCGCTCGACCCGTCCTCCGACCTCGCCTTCGACTACCTCGGGCTGCAGACGCTCTACGACCGCTACCTGCTCGTCGACAAGACGGGCGCGGAGCCCGTGCGCCTCGAGGCGCCGCAGCTCTTCTGGATGCGCGTCGCGATGGGCGTCTCGCTCGGCGAGACCACCGAGCGCGAGGAGCGGACACTCGAGCTCTACCGCGTCTACTCCGAGCGGCGGTTCTGCTCGGCGACGCCGACGCTCTTCAACGCCGGCACCCCCCACTCGCAGCTCTCGAGCTGTTACCTCTACGTCATCGACGACTCGCTCGAGTCGATCATGAACCGCGGCATCGCCGAGAACGCGATGTGCTCCAAGTGGGCCGGCGGGCTCGGCGGCTCCTGGACGCAGGTGCGCGGCACCGGCTCCCACATCGAGGGCACGAACGGCGAGAGCCAGGGCGTGATCCCGTTCCTCAAGCTGCACAACAACCAGCTCGTCGCGGTCAACCAGGGCGGCAAGCGCGCGGGCGCAGGCTGCGCCTACCTCGAGGTCTGGCACAACGACATCCGCGAGTTCCTCGACCTGCGCCGCAACACGGGCGACGAGCGCCGCCGCACCCACGACATGAACACGGCGTGCTGGATCCCCGACCTGTTCATGAAGCGCATGGAGGCCCGCGAGCACTGGACGCTCTTCCGGAGCTCCGACGTCCCGGATCTGCACGAGACCTACGGCGCCGCATTCGAGAGCCGCTACGTCGCCTACGAGGCAGCCGCCGCGCGCGGCGAGATGCACGGCGAGCGGATCGAGGCGCTCGACCTCTGGAAGCTGATGCTGCGCTCGCTCTTCGAGACGGGCCATCCGTGGATCACGTTCAAGGATCCCTGCAACGTCCGCAGCCCCCAGGATCACGTCGGCGTCGTCCACTCCTCGAACCTCTGCACCGAGATCACGCTCAACACGAGCGCCGAGGAGACGGCCGTCTGCAACCTCGGCTCGATCGTCGCCGATGAGCACCTCACCGCCGACGGCGAGATCGACCACGCGAAGCTCCGCGAGACGGTGCGCATCGCCGTTCGCGCGCTGGACAACGTGATCGACGTCAACTTCTACCCCACCGAGGCCGCGCGCACCGCGAACATGCGGCACCGGCCCGTGGGCCTCGGCGTGATGGGTCTGCAGTACGCGCTCTACCGCAAGGGCCTTGCCTTCGGCGACCCGGACGCGCTCGCCTTCGGCGACCAACTGCTGGAGGCGATCGCGTTCTATGCCTACGAGGCCTCGAGCGACCTCGCCGCGGAGCGCGGGACGTACCAGAGCTACGCCGGCTCGAAGTGGGACCGCGGGCTGCTCCCGCCCGACACCGTCGACCTGCTCGAGAGCGAGCGCGGCGCGCCGGTGGAGGTCCCGCGGGGCGGGACACTCGACTGGGGTCCGCTGCGGACGAAGATTGCCGCGCAGGGGATGCGCAACTCGAACGTGATCGCAATCGCGCCGACCGCGACGATCTCGAACATCATGGGCAGCTCGCCCTGCATCGAGCCGCTGTACAAGAACCTGTTCGTCAAGGCGAACCTCTCCGGCGAGTTCGTCGTCCTCAACCCGCACCTCGTTCGCGACCTGAAGGCGCTGAAGCTCTGGAACCGCGACCTCGCCGACCGTCTCAAGTACTTCGACGGCGATCTCAGCGAACTCCCCGAGGTGCCGGACGCGATCAAGGAGCGCTATCGCACCGCGTTCCAGCTCGACGCGAACACGCTGATCGACGCGGCGGCACGCCGCCAGAAGTGGATCGACCAGGCGCAGTCGCTCAACCTGTTCCTGCCGGAGCCGGACATGAAGGCGCTGAGCCACATGTACCGCCACGCCTGGAAGACGGGCCTGAAGACGACGTACTACCTCCGCACCCTCGGCGCCTCGACCATCGAGAAGGCAACCGTCCAGGCGACGGCAGAGACCGTGCCCGTGCCGGTGGAGACCCAGCTCGCCCCGGCGCTCGCTCCCGTGAGCCTGGCCCCGGCGCTGATCGCTCCCTCCGCTGCGGCCTGCGCGATCGATGCCGCTGCGAGGGGCGAGGAGTGCGAAGCCTGCCAGTGAGTCCTGCGTCTGCCGTAAGGTGAGCGACAGGTGGTCGAAGCCAGAGACATGCCGCCCGCGCGCCGCGGGGATCCGAACCGTCAACTGACGGCCGTCGACCCTGCGGCGCGCTACGGCCCTCCCGTCTCGCTCGACACGCTCAGCTCGGTCGAGCGGCGGGTGCTCTGGCTCGCGACGAGCATCATCCATCACGCCAACAAGGTGCGGCCCGCCCGCTCCGGGCTGAAGGTCGGTGGGCACCAGTCGTCGTCGGCGTCGGCGGTGAGCATTCTCACGGCGCTCTCATTCGGGCACCTCGAAGGAGCCGACCGCCTCTCGGTGAAGCCGCACGCGGGGCCGGTGATCCACGCGATCAACTTCCTGCTCGGCAAGATCGACGCCGACCGGCTCACGGGGCTGCGCGCCTTCGGCGGCCTGCAGAGCTACCCGAGCCGCACGAAGGATCCCGGCGACATCGACTTCTCGACCGGCTCGATGGGCCTCGGCGCCACCGCGCCGGCCTGGCGCGGGATCGCGAGCCGCTACGTCTCCGACCGCTTCGCAATCCCGCGCGACGGCCGCCAGGTCGCCGTGATCGGCGACGGCGAGCTCGACGAAGGCGCCTGCTGGGAGGCTGTGCTCGACCCAACGGTGTCGAGCCTCGGCGAGCTGCTCTGGGTCGTCGACGTCAATCGCCAGTCGCTCGACCGCGTCGTCACCTCGGGCGGTGCGGGCCGGATCGGCGCGATGTTCGACGCGGCCGGCTGGAACTGCATCACGCTCAAGTACGGCAGCCGCCTGCGCGCGATCTTCGAGCTTCCCGGTGGCGAGGCGCTCGAGCGCCGGATCGACGAGGTGTCGAACGTCGAGTACCAGGAGCTCCTGCGCGTGCCCGCCGCCGAGCTGCGCGAGCGGCTTCCCGGCTCAGGCTCCGACAGCCGCACGCTGGCCACGCTCGCGGCCGAGCTCGACGATGCGACTCTGACGGCGTCGTTCCGCGACCTCGGCGGCCACGACCTGGGCCTGCTCCTCGACGCGTATCGCGCCGCCGACGCGGTCACCGACCGCCCCTCGGTGATCCTCGCCTACACGCTCAAGGGCCGGATGCTCCCGACCGAGGGCCACCGCGAGAACCACTCGGCGCTCCTGACGACCGAGGAGTGGCGCGAGCTCGCAGCCATCCTCGACACCGACCCCGACGACCCGTGGGCCGCCTTCGCGCCGGAGAGCGACGAGGGCCGCCTCTGCGCCACGGCGCGGCAGCGCCTCGAGCGCACGACGCCGGTGCTGCAGCCGGTCGCCGAGATCCCCACGGCGCTCGGTCGCACCGACTCCGGCCTCGCCTCCACCCAGCAGGTCTTCGGGCGCCTCCTCACCGACCTCCGCCGCGCGGCGCCTGCCGTTGCTGAGCGGATCGTCACGGTCAGCCCGGACGTCGCGACCTCGACCCATCTCGGCTCCTGGATCAACGCGACGGGCATCTGGACGACGGATCCCGAGCCCGAGACGGGCCAGGACACGAGCGGCGCCGTCAAGTGGCGCACGCACTCGACGGGCCAGCACATCGAGCTCGGCATCGCCGAGACGAACCTCGTCGGCCTGCTCGGCGAGCTCGGGCTCACCTGGGACCGCGACGGCGAGCCGCTCCTGCCGATCGGCACGCTCTACGACCCGTTCCTCGCGCGGGTGCTCGAGCCGTGGGCGTTCGGGCTCTACGCGGGCGGCCAGTCGATCGTCGTCGGCACGCCCTCCGGGATCACGCTCGCGCCCGAAGGCGGTGCGCACCAGTCGATCGTGACGCCGTCCACGGGAATCGAGCAGCCGGGCTGCATCGCCTGGGAGCCGGCCTTCGCGCAGGATCTCGAGTGGACGTTCCTGCACGCGCTCTCGCTGCTCGGGCGTCCCGACGGCACGTCGGCCTACTTCCGCCTCAGCACGAACCCGCTCGACCAGACGCTTGCGGCGCTGCCAGCGGACGCCGACGCGTTGGAGGAGCGCCGCCGCGACGTGCTCGCAGGCGGCTACCGGCTCCGCACCGCCGCAGGCGCCCCGAGCGTGACACTCGTCGCCGTCGGCGCCATCACCCCGAACGTCCTTGCTGCGGCCGACGAGCTGACTGCGGCCGGCGTCGCGCTCGACGTCGTCTGCCTCACCTCACCCGACCTGCTCTTTCGCGCGCTGCAGGCCCGCCGCGGGCTCGACGAGCACGATCCGGACGATTCGATCCTCGACCGGCTGTTCCCCACCGACCGCCGCGCGCCGATCCTCACCGTGCACGACAGCCATCCACATGCGCTCGCGTTCCTCAGCGGGATCCACGGCGTCCCGATCGGCTGCCTGGGCGTACAACGGTTCGGGCAGTCGGGCGACGTCGACGATCTCTACGCGTACGCCGGGCTCGACGTCGACACGATCGTCGGCGCCGCGCTCGACCTGCTCCCGCGCCGCTAGGGCCTGCGCAGGGACCGTCCCCCCGACTCCTCGGGACAGTCCCTGCGGCCCGGGCCCGACGCCGCCCCTAGCGCTTGGCCCCGCGGGGCCTGACCCTTGTTCGCCGGTCGCCATTCCGCGCAGGGACTGTCCCCATAGGGGCCTGTCCCGGCGTTCGGCCCTCCACGCCGATCCGGCCCTAGTTCGCCGGAGGCTGGTCGATCCGGATCAAGTTCCCGGACGGGTCACGCACGGCAAAGTCGCGCGTCCCCCAGAACTGATCGGTCGGCTCCTGGACGATCTCGGCGCCGGCGTCGCGCACCTTGGCGAAGTCGGCGTCGACGTCGTCGCTACGGAAGTGGACGCCGTTGAGCGCGCCCTTCGGAGGAGCGTGTTCGGGTCGATCAGCAGCGCGACTCGGCCGTCGCGGAGGATCGCGCCCCCGAGGTACCCCGACACGCGCGCGAGCAGCGGGCCCAGCGGCTTGACGACAATCTCGTCCTCGCCGAGCAGGCGATCGCACTGCACGGCCACCCGGCGACCGCCGGCGACGACCACGATCGCGGGCGCCAGCGTTGCGACCGCAGGGGCGTGGGCGCCGATCTGGTCGGCGAGATCGACGATCGAGAGCGTTCGCCCCCGCAGCTCGAGCGCCGGCTTGCCCTCGAGCGAGAGGCTCTGCCCCGTCCCGACGACCTCCTCGACGCTCGCGAGAGGAATCCCGTAGACGCGGCCGCCGCGGTGCACCATCAGCACCTCGAGCAGCGCGAGGGCGAGCGGCAGGTGGAGCACGACCTCGGTGCCCTGTCCCGGGACGCTCTCCAACTCCATCGTGCCGCCGAACGTCTCGACGTGGCGTTTCACCGCGTCGAGCCCGACCCCGCGCCCCGAGAGCTCGGTCACCTCGTCGGCGGTCGAGAAGCCGGCGCGGGCAAGCACGTCGACGAGCGACCCGAGCGTCCGCGCCTGCTCGAGCAGCTCGCGCGAGACGCCGCGGCCGTCGTCGGCGACGACGATCTCGACCGTGCCGCCGCGCTGAACCGCGCGCAGCTCGATCGTCCCCGAGCGGGGCTTACCCGCACGTTCGCGCTCGTCGGCCGGCTCGATGCCATGCGCGATCGCGTTGCGGATGATGTGGACGAGCGGGTCATGGAGGCCTTCGAGGATCACGCGGTCGAGCTCGGTATCCGAGCCCTTGATGTGAAGGTCGACCTGCTTGCCCTCGGCGAGGGCGATGTCGCGCACAGCCCGGGGGAGCGCGCCCGTGATCGTGCCGAGCGGCAGCGTCCGCATCGCGATTGCCGTGTCCTTCAGGTCTTCGAGCAACCGCTCGCCGTGGTCGAGCTCGTCCGAGACCTCGATCTCGAAGCTCGCACGCTCGTCGCCGAGGACGTGCTCGAGCCGGCGCTGATGGAGCACGGACTCGCCGACGAGATCGAGCAGGCGGTCGATCTTCTCGGCCGGGACGCGGATCGCCCGCCGCTCGGCCGCAGGCTCCGGGGCGGCGCCCACGCGAGCTTCCGGGCCGGGCTCGGGCGCGGGTGCCGGCTGCGGCACCCCGCCGGTGACGCCGTGGCGCCGCGCCGCAAGCTCGTCGAGCAGATCCGGTGCGCCTTCGGCCTCGCCGGTCAACTGGCGGCGCATGACGTCGACGGCGCGGAGGAGAACGTCGGTCAGGTCGGGCGGGAACGTGCCGGACTCGCGCACCTCGTCGAGGATGTCCTCGACCGCGTGGGCGACCGTGCGCACGTCGTCGAGGCCGAGCATCCCGGCGCCGCCCTTGATCGTGTGCGCGGCCCGGAAGAGCTCGTCGATCGCGTCCGCCCCACCCTGGCCCGTCTCGAGCTGGAGGAGCGAGGCGACCATCGTGTCGAGGCGTTCGTTCGCCTCGTCGCGGAAGATGTCGAGGAACTCGGAGACGTCGTCGCTCATGCCGCGCGCTCCTCGAGCGCTGCGAAGACCCGTTCGACGTCGATCAGGCCGACGAGCTGCCCGTCGTCGAGTGCCGACCCGCGCAGGAAGGCGGACTCCGATTCGTCGGACGCCGCCGCCAGCGTCCCCACGTCAGTGACCTCGTCGATCGCGAGCCCCGCTCTGCGTCCGGCAAGCTCGGCGACCACAACCCTGGCCGGATCCTCGTCGCCGGCGATCCCGAAGAGGGATGCGAGCCGGAAGACCGGCAGCACCTGTCCGCGGAGGTTGCTGACGCCCAGGACGACCGCGGACGAGCCGGGGACCGGCGTCACGGCGCCGAGCTCGGCGATCTCGAGCACGTGCTCGACCGGCAGCGCGTAGTGCTCCGCGCCGACCCGCATCCGCACGTGCACGCCGTCGCTCACGTCAGCGCTCCGTTCGCGTGGCCGTTGTCGAGGGTCAGCGTCTGCACGAGCTCGGCCGCGAGATTGTCGACCTGCTCCGCGGTGGCGGAGCGTTGCTCGGCCTCCGCGACCAACTGATTCGCCGACTCCCGAATCTGCACCATCGCCGCCGCCACCTGATCCGCAGCCGACTTCTGCTGCTGCGTCGCCAAAATCGACTCCTCCAACATCGTCGCCGTCGACGACATCAACTCCCCAACCTCACGCGCCTGCTTCGTCCCTTGCTCCGTCGCCATGATCGTCGCGTTCGTCTCATCCTGAACCCCCGTGATGATCTCCCGAATCGACTCCGTCGACCGAATCGAACGCTCCGCCAACTTCCGCACCTCAGACGCCACAACCGCAAACCCCCGCCCCGCATCACCCGCACGCGCCGCCTCGATCGCAGCATTCAACGCCAACAAATTCGTCTGCTCCGCAATCTCATTGATCAACTCCAAAATCTCACCGATCTTCTGCGACCGCTCACCCAACGACAACGACCGCGCCGCAATCGCCTCCACCTTCTCCTGCATATCCCGCATCGTGTCCCCGGTCTGCTCCGCCGCCACCGCAACCGCACGCGCGTTATCCGCAATCCCCGACGCCGTCGCCGCCAACTCCTCAATCGTCGCCGACGTCTCCGCCACCGCAGACGACTGCTCCGTCGTCGCCGCAGCCGACTCCTTCACCGCCGCCCGCAACTCATTCGCAACCCCACCCAACACCCCCGAGGTGTCGGCGATGCGGCCGAGCAGCTCGTCACGGTCGGAGAGCGCCTCGACCGTCTCCGTGAGGACGCGCTCGCGCTCGTTGAGCTCGGCGACCGATTGCTCGAGCGCCGCCTCACGCTCGCTCAGGCGCGCGAGGAGCCGCAGCGCGAAGAGACCGAAGGCGCCGCCGGCGAGCACGGCCAGGATCGCGCCCGCGATGCCGACGCCCAGCGCCTCGTCGGCCGCGCTCTTCGCCGCCTTCGAGCGCGAGCTGACGATGTCGACGAAGACCTGGTTCGTGGCGTCGAGCGGGTCGACGACGCGGCTCTCGTGAAGGTTGAGCTGATCGATCGCAGCACCTTCCCGTGCGCGGGTCGTGCCTGCATCGCCCTTGACCCGGTCGAACGTCGCGATGATCGCCGTGTTCTGCGTCCGCGCCTGGTTGACGAGCGCGAGCGCCTCCGGCGTCAGCGCCAGCGTGTTCGTCGCCGCTTCGAATGTCTGCTGCTCCGCGACGAGCTCGTCGGCGACCGACGGATCCGCAGTGACGAGGTACTCGTTCATCGACTCGCGCTCGCGCCAGAACGACGTCACGGCCGTATCGGCGCTGAGCTCCGCGTCATAGGCCCGGCCACGCGAGCCGAAGTCGTTGTGGGCGACCTGGTAGCGCCAGATGGTCGCGCCGAACGCGGCCGCCAGCAACGCAACGACCACCACCGTCGCAATCCCGATCCGCTGCCCCCCCGGCGACGCTGCCCCGCATGCCTCGACCTTCGTTGACGATTGTCTGTCTCCTGCGCAGACTACCCCGCGGAACCCGCTTTCAAGCAGGGTTTTTCGAAGTCAGACAGCCAGGCGGGCAAGCGCCGGAGCGATCCCGTCGAGCGGGAGCACCCGCTGCGCGCCGCGCTCGGCAGCCCGCTTCGGCATCCCGAAGACCGAGGAGGTCACCTCGTCCTGGGCGATCGTCGCGGCGCCGGCCTCGTGCAGGGCTGCGATCCCGGCTGCGCCGTCGCTCCCCATACCGGTGAGCACAACACCGGCTGCGCCGGCGCCGAGCGTCGCCAGGCTCTCGAGCAGCCTGTCCCCCGAGGGCCGGTAGACGGAGTCTCGCGGACGGTCGGCGAGCACGACGCGTTGTCCGTCGAGCACGAGATGGGAGCCTTCGGGAGCGACCCAGACGCCGCGGCTCGGCCGGCTGCCCTCGCGGGCGAGCGCGACGGGAAGCGCGACGTTGTCGTCGAGCCACCGGGCGAAGCCGTCGGTGAACCCCTCTGCCATGTGCTGGACGACGAAGACGGGAACGGAGAAGTCGGCGGGGAGCGCGGCGAGCACGTGGGCGAGCGCCTGCGGTCCACCGGCGGAGGCGCAGATGCCGATCGCCTCGAGCGGCTCTGTCGGGCGGCGCGCGGCGGTCGCTGCCCGCAGCGTGGCGCGCGGGTGCCGGATCACACGTGAGGAGGCGAGGATCCGGGCGCGGCGGCGGAAGGCCGTGGCCGAGTCGCTGTCGACGGCCATCAGGTCGACCTCGTCCTTGCGGACGGCGTCGAGCGCCCCCGCGGCGCGAAAGGCCGAGCGCGTGTACTTGCCGCGGTCGACCTGCGACGAGAGGACGAGGATCGGCACCGGATAGGTGCTCATGATCCGCTCGACGGCCTCGAGCCCCTGAATCCCGGGAAGCTCGACGTCCATCGTCACGAGATCGGGCCGCACCTCGGCGAGCGCCTCGATCGCGCTCTCCGCATCGCCGCGCGTCTCGACGACGCGCAGGTCCGGGCCGTGATTCAGCATCCGCCGGAGCCCCGCCGTGTAGGTCGGCGAGTCGTCGCAGACCAGGATGCGCTTCGGCTCGCTCACGGATCCATTCGACCGCGTTTTGGTTGGCTCGCGGACACGGTGCGGTGTGAAGAAGGTTGGAGGAGTGCCCTGTCCGCGGGACAACTAGGCTGCGGCGGTGGGCTACACGGTCGTCAACGTCGAGGACCTCGGCGCGGTAGGGACGACCGGAGCGGTGCGCTTCGTCCGGCGCGAGCTCGGCGTCGAGGCGTTCGGGATCAACTGGTTCGAGCTCGCCCCCCACACCGAAGGCAAGGAGCACGACGAATCGGGCTCCGGCCAGGAGGAGGTCTCGGTCGTGATCCGCGGCAACGGGGTCTGGCGCGTCGACGGTGAGGAGATCCCCGTCCGCGAAGGCACGTTTCTGCGCTTCGACCCCGAATCGCTGCGTTGCCCCATCGCGGGGCGCGACGGGATGACATTCGTCTCGGTCGGCGCGCGCCGCGGAAGCTACGAGCCACGGGGGCCGTTCTGATGTCGGAGCACGAGCTGTCGCCGACCAGCGCCCCGATCGTTCGACTCGTGCTCTGGAGCCTCGCCGATTCGGACGTCACCGTCGAGGAGCTCCGCACCTACCTCTTCGACGAGGGCGTCGCCGCCTTCGCCGAGCTCGACGGCCTGCTCTTCAAGGCCTGGGTCTCCGACCCGATCGGCGAGCGCTGGGGCGCGCTCTACGTCTGGGAGTCGGCCGAGGCCGCCGACCAGCCGCTGCCGTCGCGCGCCGGCGAGCTCATCGGCAAGGCACCCGAGATCCTCGATCTCTTCGATCTCGAGGCGACCGTCTCCGTCGCCTCCGAGCTCAACCGGCTCGGCCTCGCCTTCGGCTGAGCTCAGGGGGACATACGCTCCTGCGATGCGCAGGATCCTCCTTCTCGCAGGAGCCGTCGTCTTCGTCGACACGGTCTTCTTCGCCGCGCTCACGCCACTGCTTCCCCACTACGCCGACAGCGTCGGGCTCGGGAAGGCAGGCGCCGGCTTTCTCGCCGCCTGCTACCCGCTCGGCACGCTCGTCGCGGCGCTGCCGAGCGGTACCGTGGCGACCCGGCTCGGCGTCAAGACGACCGTGGGCGTCGGGCTGTGCGGGCTCGCGGCGACGACATTCGCGTTCGGCTTCGTCTCGAACGCCTGGGAGCTCGACCTCACCCGCTTCTGCCAGGGCGTCTCCGGCGCCTTCTCATGGACGGGCGCGCTCGCGTGGCTTGTCGCCTCCGCTCCGTCGGCATCGCGCGGAAGCTTGATCGGCAAGGCATTCGCAGCCGCGATCGGCGGGGCGCTCTGCGGCCCCGTGGTCGGCGGCATCGCCACGGTCGTCGGCACCCGGTCTGCCTTCGGTGCCGTAGGCGTCGTCGCGATCGGGCTTGCCGCCTGGGCGTTCACGACACCGGCCGCGCGTCCGCTCACGCCCCAGCCCATCTCGGCCCTCGCCGGCGCCGTTCGCGACCGAGGTGTCCTCGTCGGCGCCTGGCTCGTCCTGCTCCCCGCCTTGCTCTTCGGGAGCCTCGGCGTCCTGGCGCCGCTGAAGCTGGCGACGCTCGGGCTCGGCGGCGTCGCGATCGGCGGCGTCTGGCTGCTCGCCGGCGTCGCCGAGGTGGCGAACAACGTCTTCATCGGGCGCATGGTCGACCGCCGCGGGCCGCTCGCACCTGTGCCGCTTGCGCTCGTCGGGACGATCGTGCTCGCAGCGCTGCTCCCGTGGCCGAACGATCGGCTCCTGCTCGCGGCGCTCGTGATCGTCTCCGGCGTGGTCTTCGGTGCCTTCTACACGCCGGGGATGACCCTCCTCAGCCACGCCGCCGAGGAGCGTGGCCTCGAGCACGGGTGGATCTTTGCGCTGATGAATCTCGCCTGGGCACCCGGTCAGGCCGGCGGCTCGGCCCTCTCGGGCGCGGTCGCCCATGCGACCTCGGACGCGGTGCCCTACCTCGGGCTGAGCGGAGCGGCGCTCGTCACGCTGCTGGCGTTACGGCGCTCGCCGCTGCTCAGAAGAGCTTCTGCAGCTTGAGCGCGGCGCCGGTATCGCCGGTGAGCTTGATCTTCCCGGTCATCACGGCCACGGCCGGGTTCTGCTCGCCCGCGGCGACGCGGTCGAACACCTCGGAGGTCGTCGAGATGGTGACGTCCCCGGCTTCCGCCGGATCCTCGGTCACCGTGACGGCACCGCCCGAGAGCTTGACGAGCCAGCGGCCCTCACCCTCGATCTCGAAGAGGTAACTGTTCTCGATCCCCGCGATCTTGTCTGGCTCGGCACGGGCGGGCAGCGCCTCGAAGAAGTCGCGTGCAGCCATGGCCGGACTCTAGACGGCGACGCCGGTCTCACCGGCGAGGAGCAAGCGCGAGAGCTCCGACTGGACGCGGGCGAGACGGCTCTGGTTCTCCTCGAGCCGCTGCGGCTCGGCTCCTGTCGCGGCGAGCGAACGACGCTCCGCCACGATCTGAGAGAGCTGCGAGGCGAGGTTCTTGTACGTGCGTTCGACGGCATCCATGCCGGCCGATTTCGCGGAGAGAGAGGGAATTCCTACCGGATGCGCTCGGCCGGGAAGCCGTTTTCCTCGAGCGCCGCGATCAGCCGCAGGCAGTGCTCCTCGTCGCGGGTGACGACGGTGAGGTCGACGCCCGTGTCGCCGAGGTTGAGCTCGACGCCCTCGCGCCGATGCTCGATCGCGACGATGTTCGCCCGCTGGTGCGCGACGATCCCGAGCAGGTCGATCAGCGCGCCCGGCCGGTCGGCGAGGCTGCTGCGCAGCACGAGGTAGCGGCCGGCGAGCGTGAGCCCGTGGCGGAGGATCGAGATCAGGAGCGTGGGATCGATGTTCCCGCCCGAGAGCACGGCGCAGATGGGCCCGTCAGCCGGCTGCACCTTGCCAGAGACGAGCGCCGCGACGGCGGCGGCGCCGGCGCCTTCGACGACAAGCTTCGACCGCTCGAGCAGCAGCGTGATCGCCTCGCTGATCGACTCGTCGTCGACGACGACGATCTCGTCGAGGAGCTCCTCGAGAATGCCCATCGTCAGCTCGCCCGGATACTTCACGGCGATGCCGTCGGCGATCGTGTAGCCGCCGCGCACGACCTCGACGCCGACGAGGCGGACGTTCGGGCGCAGCGCGCGCAGCGCAATCGCGATCCCGGCTGCGAGCCCGCCGCCGCCGACCGGGATCACGACCGTGCCGACCTCCGGGAGCTGCTCTGCGAGCTCGAGGCCGAGCGTCCCCTGGCCGGCGATCACGCGCTCGTCCTCGAAGGCGTGGATGAAGGTCCCGCCGGTCTCCTCGACGCGCGCACGAGCGAGCGCGAGCGCATCGTCGAACACCGGGCCGCTGAGGACGATCTCGCCGCCGTAGGTGCGCGTCGGCTCGACCTTCGCCATCGGCGCGTCCTGCGGCATGAAGATCGTCGAGCGGATACCGAGCTCGCGTGCCGCCCAGGCGACCGCCTGACCGTGATTGCCGGCGGACGCTGCGATCACACCGGCGGCACGCTCGGAGTCGGTCAGCATCGAAAGGGTGTTGACGGCGCCGCGGATCTTGAACGAGCCGGTGCGCTGCAGGTTCTCGGCCTTGAGCACGACCTCGCGCCCCACGAGCCGCGCGAGCGCCTCGGAGCCGTAGATCGGCGTCGTGCGCACGTGCGCACCGATCCGCTCGCGGGCGGTGCGGACATCGTCCAGCGTCAGAGTTGTGCGGGCGCGCGTCGTCATGACCGACCGAACACGATACGTACGATCTCGGCGACTGCGCTCACCGGGTCGACCTCCCGGGCGCGCACCCGCTCGAGTACCGCTCCGAGCTCGGGATCGGAGCCGGCCTGCTCCTCGACCTGGCGCCGCGCGCGGGTGGCGACCAGCGCGAGCGTCTCGGCCACGAGGTTCGTTCCGCGACGCTCGGCCAGCTGCCCGTCGGAGGCCTGAGCCGCGTGGAGCCTGGCGAGCTCCTCCCACAGCTCCTCCACCCCGGTCGCATGCAACGCGTCGGTGAGGAGCACCGGCGGCGCCGGCGTCTCGGCGACCGACAGCGCCGCGCGCACGTCGCGCACCGCTGCGCGGGCAGAGGGGTGGTCGCCCTTCGTGACGGCGATCACGTCGGGGATCTCCATCACCCCCGCCTTGAGCGCCTGCACCGCGTCGCCGGAGCCGGCCATCAACGCGAGCACGATCGTGTCGGCCACCGAGACGATCCCGATCTCGCTCTGTCCCGTCCCGACGGTCTCGAGCAGGATCACGTCCTTTCCGGCCGCGTCGAGGACGAGCGTGGCCGCGAGCGTCGCCTCGGCCAGGCCGCCGGCGTGGCCGCGCGTCCCCATCGAGCGGATGAAGACGCCCTCGTCGAGGAAGTGGTCGACGAGGCGGATGCGGTCGCCGAGCACGGCGCCGCGGGTGAACGGGCTCGAGGGGTCGACCGAGACGACGCCGACCGTCAGGCCGCGTGCGCGCAGCACCCCGACGAGGGCGGAGACGAGCGTCGACTTGCCGGCCCCGGGTGCCCCGGTAAGGCCGACGATGTGCGCGCGGCCGGTGTCGGGATAGAGGCGGCGCAGGAGCTCTGCCGCATCGGCTCCGCCCAGCTCTGCCAGCGAGATCGCCCGCCCGAGGGCGCGAGCGTCGCCCGCACGCACACCCGCGACGAGCTCGTCGACCGGAGCGTTCGGACTCATGTGGGCGCGACGGCGGTCTCGGCCGTCACGCGTACCCCGCGCAGGAGCTGCGAGGCGATCGCGGCGGCGACGACGATCGTCACGGCGGCGATGCCGTAGACCCACCGCGCACCGAGCGCGTTCGTGAGCGGCCCTGCGGCGACGAGCGCCCCGCCGAGCGCGGCGTAGTTGACGCTCATCACCGCCGTGAACGCCCGGCCGCGCAGAGCGTCGGGGGCTCCCTGCTGGACGAGCGTGATGTTCGCGACGACGGCGCCCCCGTTCCCGAGGCCCGAGACGATCATCGCGACCGCGCCGACCCAGACGTTCGGTGCGACCGCGGCTCCGGCGATGCCGAAGGCGAAGACGCCGAGGAAGGCGACGTAGGTCGTGCCGACGTTCCCGACGATCAGCCGTCGTGCCGCAAGACCTCCCAGGACGAGCCCCGCGCCGGAGGCCGCCCAGAGGAGACCGAAGCCGAAGTCGTCGGAGCCGTAGGAGCGGCGCGCCAGGAAGACCTCGGCGACGTTGATCACGCCGTTCGCGAGCATGGCAACCGACCAGGCGACGAGCACGGCCAGCAGCGCTCTCGACCGGCGGACGATGGCAAATCCGTCGGAGAGGTCGGCCCAGTGGCCGCGGCCGATCGACCGCTCGCTCTGCAGGAGGCGGGCCGGGATGCCCGAGACGAGAGTTGCCGAGAGCGCGAAGGTCGCGGCGTTGACCCAGTAGGCGAGGTGCGGGCCCGACGCGGCGACGAGGATGCCGCCGATCAGCGGCCCCGCCGCCGTCGAGGCCCACTCGACGAGCTGGAGCAGCGTGTTCGCGGCAGGCAGCTCGTCGCTCTCCACGAGATTCGGCAGACCCGCGAGCACCGCGGGCCTGAAGAAGGCATTGCCGACGCCGGCGACCGCGGCGAGGGCGACGATCGTCCCCGGGGAGCCGACGAACGGCAGCACGGCGAAAACAGCGAGACGGCCCACGTCGGAGGCGACCATGAGCCACTTGCGCGAGAGGCGGTCGACGAGCGGCCCGAGCAGGAGCCCGAGGAAGACCGCAGGCAGGATGTTCGCGACGAGGAGGTCGCTGACCCACCAGCCCGAGTGCGTCCGGTCGTAGACGTCGACCTGCAGCGCGATGACCGCAAGCCAGTTGCCCAGCCCGGAACCGAGGGTGGCGCAAAAGAGCAGGCGGAAGCGCGCATGGCCGAGGGGTGCGATGACGGGGACGCGCGCGCCTGACACGTGCGCCAACCCTAAACGTCTCCCGCGCAGGAAAAGGGTTGACAAGAGTATGAATCCGTCAGAGCACGCGACCGAGGGCATCGGCGAAGAACGCGTTCTCCTCCGGTGACCCGACCGACACCCGCACTGCGGTCGTAGCGCCGAACCCAGTCAGGGGCCGGACGATGACTCCCTCGCGCAGAAGCCGCTCGTAGAGCGCGGCGGCGTCCTCGCCCACGTCGACGAAGAGAAAGTTGCCGACGGCACCCGGCGCCGGCTCGAGCCCGTGGCTGCGCAGCGCAGCGGTCAGCTCGGCGAGACCGTCCGTGTTGAGCGCGCGGCGGCGGTCGATCTCGGCCTCGTCGCCGATGCTCGCGAGCGCGGCTGCCTGGGCGGTCGTCGTCAGGTCGAACGGCCGCCGCAGCTTGGCGATGCCCGCACAGATCTCCTCCGGCCCGACGCCGTACCCCACCCGCAGGCCGGCGAGGCCGTAGATCTTCGAGAACGTCCGCAGGACGAGCACCCGGCGTCCGGCCTTGAGGTACCGCTCCACCGCATCCGGATAGTCGGGGCGGTCGATGTACTCGAAGTACGCCTGGTCGACGACGGTCAGCACGTGCTCGGGCACGCGCGCGAAGTACGCGTCGAGCTCGTCGGTCGTGTTCATCGTCCCGGTCGGGTTGTTCGGATGGCAGATGTAGACGAGCTTCGTCCGCGGCCCGACGGCGTCGAGCAGCGCCTCGAGGTCGTAGCGCCCGTCGACGAGCGGCACCGTCGTCGCGGTCGCGCCCTGCTTGTGCGCGTAGATCACGTAGCTCGGGAACGACGGCCAGCCGCAGACGATCTCGTCGCCCGGGTCGAGCACGGCCTGGCTGAGCGAGTCGAGAACGCCGTCGGCGCCCGAACCGGCGCAGACCTGCGCCTGCGCCACGCCGTGGCGCTCGGCCAGCGCGGCGTGGAGCCGGAAGGTGCCGCCGTCGGGATA
>CAIYXH010000228.1 GCA_903930195.1 uncultured Actinomycetes bacterium
CCCGAGACGGGCCGGCAGCTGCGCGTCGACACGAGCGACGCCCGCCTGCGCGCCCGCTTCGCCACCGCCGCCGCCGAGGAGCGCGCCGGGCTCGTCCGCCTCCTCGGCTCCGCCGGTGTGCGGCACGTGCCGCTCTCGACCGAAGGCGACTGGCTGCGCCCGCTGGCGGCCTTCTTGCGGAGGGCGCACTGAACGTGGTCGCGAGCTACATCACCTTCGGTGCCCCCGACCTGCTGCTCTTCCTGGTCGCGATCCCGCTCGCGGGCTGGGCCTTCATCTGGCTCGAGCGCCGCCGTGCCCGAAGCGCGCAGTCGTGGACGTCACCACACCTCGTCCCGAACCTCGTCCCTGCGCGTCCCGGCCTGCGGCGCTACGTGCCGTTCGCGCTCTTCCTCGTCGGCCTCGCGCTGTTGCTCGTCGGCTTTGCGCGTCCGCAGGCCGATCTGAGGACGGTGAAGGAAGGCGCGACCGTCGTGCTGGCCATCGACACCTCGGGTTCGATGGCGTCGACGGACGTGAAGCCGAGCCGGATCGGGGCGGCCGACGCGGCGCTGACGTCGTTCGCGGAGCACCTGCCGTCGAAGTACCGGCTCGCCCTCGTCCAGTTCTCGTCGACCCCGTCCGTGCGCATGCCGCCGACCTACGACCACGAGGCGGTCGTCAAGGTGCTGCCGACGAAGACGCAGGAGCAGGGCACCGCGATCGGCGACGCGATCGAGCTCGCGATCAAGGTTGCGAAGACCGCCGTCGGGCCGAACAAGCCGGGTGACCCGCATCCGCCCGCCGCGATCCTGCTCCTCTCCGACGGCACCCAGAACGCCGGCAAGGTCGCCTACGCGACGGCTGCGGCTGCGGCGCGCAAGGCCGACATCCCGATCTCGACGGTCGCGCTCGGGACCGACCACGGCTCCGTCAGCCAGCCGCTCGGCCAGGGCGCGACAAACGTCCAGCAGGTTCCGGTCGACCCGAGCGCGCTCAAGCAGATCGCGAGCGCGAGCGGCGGCCGCTTCTACGCGGCGACCTCGGCGGACGCGCTCGAGCAGGTCTACAAGGACATGGGCTCGCGGCTCGTGACGACGCGCAAGGCGCACGAGGTGACCGATCGTGTCACCGGCGCGGCGCTCGCGCTCATGGTCGCGGGGACGCTCCTCTCGACCCTCTGGTTCCGGAGGGTGATCTGATGCGTGCGTGGCTCGCGTTCGCCGTGTGTGTTGTCGCGCTCGTCGCGGCTGCCACGGGGGCGAACGGTGCGGTCGTCGGGCACGCGTGTGCGGGCATCAAGCAGTGCATCGCCGTGACGGGGCCGTGGGTCGTCGTGCCGGCGACGGGTGAGACCGACTACCTGCTCGAGTGCCCCAAGCGCCAGGGCGTCGTGGGCGGCACCGACGCGCGTGCGTCGTCGCAGGACGTCCACGCGAGCTTCGACGGCATCACCGGCAGCCCCGTGGCCTACGGCCGCACCACGACGAGGTACGCGTTTTTCCGGGCCGTCACGGGTCTCCACCGCACGGGCTCGTTCCAGCCGCTCCTCGGCTGTATCCCGTCGCCGAGCGGCGCCGCCGTCACGACTGCTGTGAAGGTGACGCCGATCGGGCCGCCGCTCGACCTCGCCCAGGTGACGATTCCGGTCGCGCCCGGCCTCTCCGGCAAGCACACGCTCGCCTGCCAGGCGGGCGAGCACCTCGTCGACAGCTGGGACGCCACCGACTTTCGCACCACCGGCCCGCCGAACGTCGCGCTGGCCGACGCGATCCACGTGACGCGAACGATCAAAGGTGGGACGGTTGCCGTCTCGATCGCGGTGAGCAAGAGCCTGCCGGCCGGCGCGCACGCGGAGGTGCAGCTCGGGGTGCGGTGCGCGACGGAATGAGCTTCGCGAGCCCCTATCTGCTGCTGACGCTGCTGGTCGTGCCGGCGGTTGTCGCGTTCGCGCTGTTCTTCGAGCGGCGGCGCACGCGCTACCCGGTCACGTTCACGAACCTCGACGTGCTCGCCTCGGTCGCCGAGGAGACACGCTCGTTGCGTCGCTATGTCCCGCTCGCGCTCGTCGCGCTCGCACTCGCGTTCGCGTCGGCGGCCGTCGCGCGCCCGAGCGCCAACCACTCGGTGCCCGATCAGCACGCGACGGTCGTCCTGCTCGTCGATGTCTCGGGCTCGATGCGCTCCAACGACGTGCGGCCGACGCGCCTCGAGGCTGCGGTTGCCGCCATGCAGATCTTCCTCGACCGGATCCCGTCGCAGATCCAGGTCGGACTCGTCGAGTTCAGCACGAACGTCGAGATCCTCTCCGACCCGACCACCGACCGCGATTCGCTCCGGACGGGGCTCAGCTACCTCGAGCCGCAGGCGGCGACATCGCTCGGCGACGGCCTCAGCGCGGCCGTGACGATGGCATCGAGCTCGCTCAAGCAGAGCGGCTACGTGCGCACGCCCGGGCAGGACGTGCCCGCAGCGGTCGTGCTCCTCTCCGACGGCAAGCAGACTCACGGCACGCTCAGCCCGCTGCAGGCGGCCGACCAGGCGAAGGCCGCCGGCATTCGCGTCTACCCGGTCTCGTTGGGGACGCCGAACGGGCGCGTGACGGTCGGGTTCGGGGAGATCAACTCGATCCCGGTGCCACCCGACCCGCAGACGATGCACCAGATCGCCCAGGTCACGGGCGGCAAGGCGTATACGGCGCAGTCGGCGGACGAGGTCGTCAGCATCTACCGCAGCCTCGGCTCGAGCCTTGGCCGCCAGCCCGAGCGACACGAGATCGGCTCGTGGTTCGCGGGCGCCTCGGCGCTGTTCCTGCTCGGTGCGTTCGGCTTCGGCCGGCTCACCGAGGGCCGGCTGCCGTAGCGATCGCCGTCGATCACCAGGCGGCGCGGCGTACGGTGCGTTCGGCTTCGGCCGGCTCACCGAGGGGCGGCTGCCGTAGCGATCGCCGTCGATCACCAGGCGGCGCGGCGTACGATCGCGGACTCGTAGCCGCCAGCCATCCTTAGGAGTGCGGACGCTTTCTTCGACACCGGCGAAGAGCTACAGCGCACCGACGAGACGTGAGGACGGTGCGCTGCGCCAGCGTGCTCTCCTCAGAGATCGAAGTTCAGCTCGCGCAGGGCGAGGAAGATGGCTTCGCTGAAGGTCGGGTAGGGCTGGATCACGTCGAGCAGCACGTCGACGGGGATCTCGGCGCGGATTGCGAGCGTGAGCTGCTGCAGCCACTCGCCGGCTTCCGGGCCGACGGCGACGGCGCCCGTGACGACGCGGCGGTCAGGGTCGGCGGCGAGCTTGAGGAAGCCGGCGCGCTTCGGGCGTTCGTAGGTCGAGAGGCGGGGCGTGGAGGCGAGCTCCCAGCGGCCGATCGTGCCGCCGTCCAGCGAGCCGACCGTCGCGACCTGTGGGTCGGTGAAGATCGTCCCCGGGATCGCACGGTAGTCGGCCTTCGCGGGCTTGCCGGCAATGTCGGAGGCCGCAACGCGCGCCTGGTACTTGCCGACATGGGTGAAGAGCGCGATGCCGGTGACGTCGCCGATCGCCCAGACGTTCTCTGCGGCCCGGAGCCGATCGTCGATCTCGATCCCGCGCCGCGAGAGCTCGAGGCCGAGCGGCTCGAGGCCGTCGACGTTCGGCTTGCGACCGGTGGCGACAAGGAGGCGGTCGAAGGGAACGGTCTCGCCGGTGGCGAGCGTGAGTGAGCCGGGGGCGGCCGAGACGACCTTGGCGCCGGTGACGATCTCGACGCCGTCGTCGGCAAGCGCCTGCGCGACGACCTCGACGGCATCGGCATCGATGCGCGGCAGGATCCGGTCGTCGCCCTGGACGATCGTCACCTGTGAGCCCATCCGCGCGAAGAACTGCGCGAGCTCGCAGCCGACGGGGCCGCCGCCGAGCACGGCGAGCCGGGCGGGGATCTCGAGCGTCTCGGTGGCCTCCACGTTCGTCCAGTAGTCGACCGTGTCGAGCCCCGGAATCGGCGGGATCGCGGGTGACGAACCGGTGGCGATGACGAGCCGGTCGTAGGCGAGCTCCTCGCCGTCGACCTCGACGAGGCCGGGGCGGACGACGTGCGCGTCGCCGCGGACGAGCCGGCAGTTCTGGCCGTCGAGCCACTCCACCTGCGAGCTGTCGTTCCGCTCGGCGACCGCGTCGCGGAAGCCGAAGATGCCGGCGGGGTCGAGCGTGCTCGTGCTCACGCCCGGCGTGCGGGCGGTCTCGGCCGCGAGCTCGGGCCCGCGGAGCATCGTCTTCGTCGGCATGCAGGCCCAGTACGAGCACTCGCCGCCAACCAGCTCGGACTCGACGATCACGGCGGTCAGGCCACCCCGGACGGCGCGGTCGGCCACATTCTCCCCGACGGGGCCGGCGCCGATGACCACCACGTCATAGCCGGTCAACCGAACGCCTCCTCCGGCAGCAGCCTGCCCGCCGAGTC
>CAIYXH010000229.1 GCA_903930195.1 uncultured Actinomycetes bacterium
CGGTGCACGGGTCGGGACGGCGGCGGATGCCGATCCCCTCGAGCAGCGGATTCGGCGCGGTGTCGGTCACGTCTCGTCCGAGGCGCGGACGGCGTGGCCGCCGAACTGGTTGCGCAGCGCGGCGTTCACCTTGGCGGCGAACGACTCGTCCTGGCGGGACGCGAGCCGCGCGAAGAGGGCGGCGCTGATCACGGGCACCGGCACATCCTCGGCGATCGCCTCGGCGATCGTCCAGCGGCCCTCGCCGGAGTCGTCGACGTAGCCGCGGATCTGCGCGAGGTCGGAGCCCTCCTCGGCGAAGGCCCGGTGGAGCAGGTCGAGGAGCCACGAGCGGACGACCGAGCCGCTGCGCCAGATCCCGGCGATCTGCTCGAGGTCGAGGTCGAGCGGCGAGGCCTGCATCACCTCGAAGCCCTCGGCGTAGGCCTGCATCAGGCCGTACTCGATCCCGTTGTGGACCATCTTCACGAAGTGGCCGGCGCCCGATGGCCCGACGTGGGCGTAGCCGTTCTCGGGCGCGAGCGTGAGGAAGATCGGCTCGAGCGGCTTGACGACGTCGTCCTCGCCGCCCGCCATCAGGCAGTAGCCCTCCTTCAGCCCCCAGACGCCGCCCGAGACGCCTGCGTCGACGAAGCCGATGCCGTGCTCGGCGGCCGTCGTCGCGCGGCGCTGCGAGTCGTGGAAGTTGGAGTTGCCGCCGTCGACGATCGTGTCGCCCTTCTCGGCAAGGTCGAGCAGCTCGGTGAAGGTCGACTCGGTAATCTCACCGGCGGGGACCATCATCCAGAAGACCCGCGGCGCCTCCAGCTTGTCGCGCAGCTCCTTCAGCGAGCCGGCGGTGGAGTCGACCTTCGGGTCGAAGGTCTCGACCTGGTGGCCCCCACCGGTCAGGCGCTCGGTCATGTTGCCGCCCATGCGGCCGAGGCCGATCATCCCGAGCTGCATCAGGCGAGATCCTCGAGGCGAACCCGGACGATGCGGCGGCCGTGCTCCTGCAGCGAGGCGAAGTCGCCGGCGGCCTGTGCCGCGATCAGCCGGGCGAAGCCGAAGTCGCGGCCGGGGATCGAGAGCTCCTTGCCGTAGTCCTCGACGACCTGCACGAACAGGCCCGTGTTCGGGCCGCCCTTGTGCAGCTGGCCGGTCGAGTGCAGGTAGCGCGGGCCGAAGCCCTGGGTGACCACGCAGCCCGTGCGTTCGCGCAGCCGGTCTGCGAGCGCGTCGAGCGCCGGCGCCGCACCCTCGGGGTCGACGAAGGCGCCGATCGCGACGTAGTCGCCCTCGGCGGCCTGCTCGACGAGCTCGTCGAGCGACCCGTGGGGCGCGATGTCGACGGAGCCCGAGGCGAGCACCTCGTTCGTCTTGTCCTTGGCGGCCTGCACGTTCGGCTGGTCGAAGGGGTTGATGCCGAGGATCGCGCCTGCGACCGCCACCGCGAACTCCCAGCGGAACATCTCCTGGCCAAGCTCGGTGGGGTCGGGGAGCCGCACCTCGTGGCCCTGACGGTCGGGGCCTTCGGGCGACTCGCCGGGCGCCGGGATCAGACCCTTGCCCTCCTTGCCGGTCGACTCCGCAATCAGCTGCTCGGCCCAGAGCCCGAAGCCGAACGGGGCGTCGAAGACGATCTTGTCGCGGCCCTCCCTCCAGCCCTCGCCGAGGGCGAGGCCGAGCTCCAGGCCGGGGTTGCCCTCGTCGAACCGGCAGGCCTCCACCATCTCGAGCGCACGGTCGAGAAAACCCGCGAGATCGACCCCGGCGAGCGCAGCCGGCAGCAGCCCGAACGGCGAGAGCGCCGAGTAGCGCCCGCCGATCGTCGGCTCGCCCGGCACGATCGCCGCGAAGTCGCGGTCCTTGCCGAGCGCCTCGAGCTCCGAGCCGGGATCGGTGATCGCGACCCACTGGTCGCCGCGCGGCGCCTTCTTCCAGAAGTACTCGGTGTGCGAGCGGGTCTCGAGCGTCGAGCCGGACTTCGAGGCCGAGACGAAGAGCGTTCGCTCGAGATCGATCGACTCTTCGAGCCCGCGGATCGCGCCGGGATGCGTCGTGTCGAGCACGTGCAGATGGCCGGCGCCGAACGCCTGCCGGAAGACCTCGGGGGCAAGCGACGAGCCGCCCATGCCGAGCAGCACCACCGTGTCGAGCTCGGCGAGCACCGTCTCGGCGAGCCGCAGCATCGGATCGACGTCGGCGCGCATGCGTCCCGGCTCGTCGAGCCAGCCGAGCCACCGCGCCTCGTCCTTGCCGGTCCAGACGGTCGGGTCACGCGACCAGATCCGCTCGACGAGCTCCCGCCGCTCTGTCGTCACGACTCGGACGTCACGCCTGCGAGCTCGCCGCGCTTCGCGACCAGCCCGTCGATCAGCTTGTCGAAGGACTGCGCGAAGGACTCGACGCCCTCACGCTCGAGCTTGGCGACGACGGCGTCGTAGTCGATGCCTGCCTGTGCGACCTGCTCGAGCAGCGTCTCGGCGTCGTCGACCCCCTCGAGGATCGTGTCGCCGCGCACCTCGCCGTGATCCTGGAAGGCGTCGAGCGTCTCGGGCGGGATCGTGTCGACCGTCTGCGGGCCGATCAGCTCCTCGACGTAGAGCGTGTCGCGGTACGTCGGGTTCTTCGTCGAGGTCGACGCCCAGAGCGGCTTCTGCGGGTCGGCGCCCAGGCGCTCGAGCTGCTGCCAGCGCTCGCCCGAGAAGGACTCCTGGAAGTGCTTGTAGGCGAGCCGCGCGTTCGCGATCCCGAGCTTTCCGGCGAGCTCCGAGCGGCCCGCCTCCTCGAGCTGGGGGTCGACGGCGCTGTCGAGCCGCGAGACGAAGAACGAGGCGACCGAGTGCACCTTCGACGGGTCGCCGCCGCCCGCGACGAGCTGCTCGAGGCCACGGAGATAGGCCTCGACGACGGCGCGGGA
>CAIYXH010000230.1 GCA_903930195.1 uncultured Actinomycetes bacterium
CGTGCGCCGCGGCGGGACGCTCTGGGCGATCGGCGTCGCTCGGATCGCGGTCGTCGAGCTCCCGTGGGTCGCGGCCGACCGCGTCGAGGTCACGGTCGTCGACGGGGAGGCCTCCCTCAGCGAAGACGGCCTCGAGACGGGCCGGATCGCGCCGGGAGCGCTCCTGGCGCTCGGCGGTGATGGTGACCGTGTGATCGCCGCCGAGCGAATCGACGGCGACACCTTCCGGGTCAGCGTCGACCGGCTCTGAGAGGGCACGGCCGCTCGCAGTCGAGCCAGTACGCTGTGTCTATGGCCGGTACCGAAGGCTTCGAGAAGTTCCTGCGCTTCGGCGAAGGCCGCCGCATGAAGCGGATGGCCGAGCAGGCCGCGTACATCGCGACGCTCGAGCCCGAGTTCCAGGCGCTCTCCGACGACGAGCTGCGCGCCAAGACCGTCGAGTTCCGCGCCCGGCTCGACGACGGCGAGGATCTGAACAACCTGCTCTTCGAGGCCTATGCCGCCGTCCGCGAGGCGCGTTGGCGCGAGTCCCAGCAGCGCATGTTCGACGTGCAGATGATGGGCGGCATCGTCCTCCACGAGGGCGACGTCGCCGAGATGCGCACCGGTGAGGGCAAGACCTTCGTCGCGAGCACCGCGCTCTACCTGAACGCGCTCCCGACGGTGACGGCGCACGACGGCCGCATCCTCGGCCAGGGCGTCCACCTCGTCACGGTCAACGACTACCTCGCCCAGCGCGACGCCGAGTGGAATCGCCCGGTGTTCGAGCGGCTCGGGATGACCGTCGCCGCGATCGAGACCGGGATGACCTTCGAGGAGCGCAAGGCCGCCTACGACTGCGACATCACCTACGGCACGAACTCCGAGTTCGGCTTCGACTACCTCCGCGACAACATGGCGATCTCGCTCGAGGGCGTCGTCCAGCGCGGCCATGCCTTCGCGATCGTCGACGAGGTCGACTCGATCCTGATCGACGAGGCGCGGACGCCGCTGATCCTCTCCGGCGAGCCGACGACCGCCGCGAAGGTCTACTACGACTTCGCGCGAATCATCCGCGGTCTCACGGGCGCCCAGTCGAAGGGCTCGAAGGGCGAGGACGAGGCGCTCGCGCTCACCGTCGACTACCTCTACGACGAGAAGCACAAGACCGTCTCGGCGACCGAGTCCGGCATCGAGAAGGTCGAGCGCGCGCTCAAGATCGAGAACCTCTACGACCCGAAGAACGTCCAGCTCGTCAATCACCTCCACCAGTCGCTGAAGGCGGAGGCGCTCTGGAAGCGCGACGTCGACTACGTCGTCCAGGAGGGCGAGGTCAAGATCGTCGACGAGTTCACAGGCCGGATCATGGGAGGCCGCCGCTGGTCGGAAGGCCTTCATCAGGCCGTCGAAGCGAAGGAGGGCGTGCAGATCCAGGAGGAGCACCAGACGCTCGCCACGATCACCCTCCAGAACTACTTCCGGCTCTACAACAAGCTCGGCGGGATGACCGGCACCGCGAAGACCGAGGAGAAGGAGTTCGTCGAGATCTACGGCCTCGACGTCATCCCGATCCCGACGAACGTCGACGTGGCCCGCCTCGACAAGAACGACCTGATCTTCAAGACGGTCGAGGCGAAGTTCCTCGCGGTGATGGACGACATCAAGGAGCGCCACGCGAAGGGCCAGCCGGTGCTCGTCGGCACGATCGCCGTCGAGACGTCCGAGCTCCTCTCCGAGCTGCTCCAGCGCCAGGGGATCCCGCACGTCGTCCTGAACGCCAAGGAGCACGCGCGCGAGGCCGAGATCATCGTCAACGCCGGCCGCCGCGGCGCCGTCACGATCGCGACGAACATGGCAGGCCGCGGTGTCGACATCAAGATCGACGACGAAATTCGTTCGCTCGGCGGGCTCTACGTGCTCGGCACCGAACGCCACGAGGCACGCCGCATCGACAACCAGCTCCGCGGCCGCTCCGGTCGTCAGGGCGACCCGGGCGAGACGCGTTTCTACCTGTCCGGCCAGGACGACCTCGTCCGCCTCTTCGCCGGCGACCGGATCTTCAACATCATGGATCGCTTCAAGCTCCCGGACGACCAGCCGATGGAGGCGAAGGTGCTCTCGAACCAGATCGAGAACGCCCAGAAGAAGGTCGAGGAGCAGAACTTCGTCTCGCGGAAGAACGTCCTCAAGTACGACGACGTGATGAACGTGCAGCGCCAGGTGATCTACGAGCAGCGGCGCGCCGTCCTCGAGGGCCAGGACCTCTCCGGTGAGATCAAGGAGGAGTGGATCCCCGAGGTCGTCAGCGCGCTCGTCGGCGAGTACACGGCCTCCGAGGCAACCGAGGAGTGGGATCTCGACGCGCTCATCACCGCGATGGACGCGCTCTACGGCACCGGCGTCGCGCCCAACGAGCTCAACGGCCTCGACCGTGAGGCGATCGTCGTCGAGTTCGTCGACGACGCGCTCGAGGCCTACGGCGAGAAGGAAGCCACGATCGAGGCGATGCACGAGGGCCTGATGCGCGACCTCGAGCGGTTCATGGTGCTGCAGACGGTCGACGTCCGCTGGCGCGAGCACCTCGAGAACATGGACTACATGCGCGAGGGCATCGGCCTCCGCGGCCTCGCGCAGAAGGATCCGCTCGTCGAATACCGCAACGAGGGCCATACCCTCTTCCTCGAGCTGAACCAGGTGATCCGGCAGGAGGTGCTCGGTCTGCTCTACCACGCCGAGCTGGAGGAGAACCCGGACGGCAACGGCGGCGGCAACGGTGTCTCCGGCGGTGCGCTCCCGCAGCTCCCCGGCGGTCTGCCGAACGGCGGTCTGAGCTACGAGCACGAGTCACTCGCAGGCGCGCAGGCGATCGCCGCGGCCGGCGGCGTCGACCCGCGGTCGATCACGACGAGCGGCGGCGGCAGCGAGACGAGCGGCTCGGTCGCGACGAAGCCGGTCGTGAAGACCGACGAGGAGACGATCGGCCGCAACGACCCGTGCTTCTGCGGCTCCGGCAAGAAGTACAAGCGCTGCCACGGCGCGTAAGCTTTCGCGATGGCCGAGGTCTCGGAACAGCCGCTCTCGGAGCAGCTCGAGGAAATCAGGATCCAGCTCGGCTGGGTCCGTGATTACCTTTGACCCGGCTCGTCTAGAGGTTCGCCAAACCGAGCTCGAGGCCGCGATGAGCGAGCCAGGCTTCTGGGACAACCAGGAGGTCGCGCAGCGCGTCTCGACGGAGCATGCGCGCGTCTCGCGCAAGCTCGAGACCTACCGGCGCGTGACGTCCGAGTACGAGGACGCCGCGGGTCTCTACGAGCTCGAGCCCGAGATGTCCGACGAGATCAAGGCGTCGCTCGTCCCGCTGCACGAGGAGCTTGCGCGGCTGCAGGAGTCGGCGCTCTTCGACGGTGAGTACGACGCGGGTGACGCCGTCGTCACCCTCCAGTCCGGCACCGGCGGCACCGACGCCCAGGACTGGACGGAGATGATGCTGCGGATGTACGAGCGCTGGACGTCCGAGCGTGGCTTCGCGAGCGAGCTGCTCGAGGTGAGCCCGGGGGAGGAGGCCGGCCTCAAGAGCGCCACGTTCACGGTCGGCGGCGAGAACGCCTACGGGATCCTCAAGGCCGAGCGCGGCAAGCATCGCCTCGTGCGGCTCTCGCCGTTCGACTCCGCCCATCGCCGGCAGACCTCCTTCGCGACGGTGATCGTCGCGCCGCTCCTCCCGCCCGAGGCCGACGTCGAGATCGACGAGGGCGACATCCGCATCGACACCTATCGCGCGCAGGGCGCCGGCGGGCAGCACGTCAACAAGACCGACAGCGCCATCCGGATCACGCACCTCCCGACCGGGATCGTCGTGCAGTGCCAGAACGAGCGCTCCCAGACCGCGAACAAGCTCACCGCCATGCGCGTGCTCAAGGCGCGGATCGTCGAGAAGGCCGAGGAGGAGCGCGAGGCCATGCTGGCGAAAGAACGTGGTGGAGCCGCCGCAGCCGAGACCGGTTTCGGCGGCGAATCGATTCGCAGCTATGTCCTTCACCCCTATCAGCAAGTCAAGGACGCCCGCACCGGTCATGAGACCGGAAACGCGCAGGGCGTCCTCGACGGAGACCTCGACCCGTTCATCCACGAGTTCTTGCTCGCCAAGGCGGCCGGAAAGGTCATCTAGCGGGTCGGGTACACTGCGATGAGCCTCAGCACTGGAAGCGACGCATTCGCTGCTTCCCCCAGGATCGACACCGTGCAGGTACCCGACACTCGCCCCCCACAGACGTCCGCGGCATTGGCAGAGCCCACCGGCTCGGTCGAGCCCGGGATGTACGAGCCTCTGCCGCGCGAGCCGGGGGCCACCACCGGCAGCTCGATGATCGTCTTCGAGGGCGTCGGCAAGATCTACGAGCCGGACGTGGTTGCCCTCCGCGACGTCACGTTCCACATCGACAAGGGTGAGTTCGTCTTCATCGTCGGCGCCTCCGGCTCCGGCAAGTCGACCCTCGTGAAGCTGCTGCTGAATGAGGCCGAGGCCTCGAGCGGCAAGATCTTCGTCGGCGGCCGCGACCTGACCCGGCTCAAGCGCTCGAAGGTCCCGATGCTGCGCCGGAACATCGGCTGCGTCTTCCAGGACTTCAAGCTGCTCCCGACCCGCACCGCGGCCGAGAACGTCGCCTACGCCCTCAAGGTGCAGGGCGAGAACAACGCGTCGATCCGCAAGAAGGTGCCGGAAGTGCTCTCGATGGTGGGCCTCTCGCACAAGATGAACTCCCTGCCGGGCGAGCTCTCGGGCGGCGAGCAGCAGCGCGTCTCGATCGCGCGCGCGTTCGTCAACCACCCGCCGCTCCTCGTCTGCGACGAGCCCACCGGGAACCTCGACCCGGACACGTCGGTCGGGATCATGCAGCTCCTCTACCGGATCAACCGCAGCGGCACGACCATCCTGATGGTCACCCACGACCGCGAGATGGTCGACAAGATGCGCAAGCGCGTGATCCAGCTCGAGCACGGCCGTCTGGCCCGTGACGAGCGCCGCGGCGGGTACACGGGCGAATGAAGCTCCTGATCTCCGAGGCCTGGCGCAGTCTCACCGCGAACGCGTCGACGACCTTCGCCGCGATGATCACCGTCCTCGTCGGGATGTTCCTGCTCGGCCTGTTCATCGCCCTCGGCACCTGGTCGCTCTCGTGGTCGAACCACGTGAAGCGCGAGCTGATGGTGCAGGTCGACTTCAAGACGAGCGCCAACCCGGGCGGCCAGGCGACCAAGGCGCAGGAGGGGAAGGAGCTGAACGCCCTCCACGCGAACCCGCTCGTCGGCACGGCCCAGTTCATCCCGAAGGCGCAGGCCCTGCAGGAGATGAAGAAGACGAACCCGGATCTCGTCGCCTCGCTCCCCTGGAACCCGCTGCCGGACGCGGTCAAGGTCACGCCGAAGCACGGTGAGGACATCGACGCGCTGACGAAGAGCCTCTACCCGCTCGCGTCCGGGGTCGAGAACATCACGACCCAGAAGAAGCTCTCGAGCCAGATCCTGCGCGTCGCGCACATCCTCGAGGTGATCTTCACGATCGCCACTGCGATTCTGCTCGTCGCCGCGACCCTGCTGATCGGCAACACCATCCGTCTCTCGATCTTCTCGCGGCGGCGCGAGGTCGAGGTGATGAAGCTCGTCGGCGCGACCAACTGGTTCGTCCGCGGCCCGTTCATGATCGAGGGTCTGCTCTGCGGCTTCGGCGGTGCGTTGCTCGCGGTCTTTTTCTTGACGATCGGCAAGGTCGTCGCGCTGCCCGCGATCCTGCATCACGACACGCTTTCCGGCGACTCCGACGTGCACGCGCTCGCCTTCCCGGTGACGGCGCTGATCCTGATGGGCGTCGGTCTCGGCCTCGGAGCGCTCGGCTCCGGCCTGACGCTCCGCCGCTTCCTGCGCGTCTAGTCCCGCCGGCTCCCGCTCGGAGCGCGACGGGCAGACGTCTCCCGGTCTCGACCTGCGTCCACGCCCGGACCAGTCCGCCGCCAAGCCCGCACCGCGAGCCCCCGACGGGGGAGCAGGGCTACCATCCGGAACGCTACGCCGGAACCTGTGACGTGTCCGTCACAGCTCTGCTCCGACTTCGTGACGGACAACGACCCGGGGGCGGGCGGGTCGCGCAACGTAGGCTCAGGACATGGAGGAGCGCCGCCCGCAAGCCCCGCCGCTGATCGTGGTCGAGATCCAGAAGCGCGGGAAGCTCGTCACCGGCGAGCCGTTCTTCACGCCGGGCGTGCCGCTGATCATCGAGCCGAAGACGCTCGGCCACCTGCGTCCCGGCGATCTCGCCGCGGTGCACGTGACGCCGGGGCGGGCGCGTGTCGACCGGCCGCTCGGCTCCGCGAAGCGGATCGAGAACGTCCTCGAGGCGCTGCTCCTCGAGCGCGGCGCGCGGACGCCGTTCGAGCCGCACGAGCTCCCGAAGCCGGACTTCGACGGCCGGGTCGACCTGCGCGAGCTCACGA
>CAIYXH010000231.1 GCA_903930195.1 uncultured Actinomycetes bacterium
CGGGCCGAGGCTCAGAGGTCTTCGGCGGCGCGGAGCAGGCCACCCGCAATGACGCCGAGCGCTGCGACGAGGCTGATCCAGATCCCGATGCCGCGCGCGTCCGCGGGCAGCACCGAATCCGGGATCGAGACGATCCGGATCAGGACGAAGACCGTCGCGAGCGCGCCGAGCCCGAGGACGGCCAGGCTCTCCGGCTCGCCACCGGGAAGCTCCATGCCCGCCTCACGCAGGATCACGAGCGCCAGAGCGGCGAGGCCCACGAAGAAGACGAGCTTGCCGAGGACGCCCGTGTGCCAGCCGATGACCGCGAGCTTGACCCCGATGCTCGAGCCGGCGTACCAGTCGGTGAACGCCGAGATCGCGAGCACGAGACCTGCCACTGCCGTGACCCGCGCGCTCGTGTCCCACGCGCCCCCGCGGGGCTCGTGCCGCGTCCGGTGGACGGGCAGCTCGGGGTCGGGCTCGACCGGGTCGAGGAAGATGTCCGTCTCCATCGGCGTAAGTATGCGGCTCTCAGATGCCGAAGGTCGCCTGGACCTGGTGCCAGGCGAAGAGCGTGATCACCACGGTCAGCAGCATCAGCGCCGCGAGCACGACCCAGAAGCGCGCGCTGGAGTTGACCGCGTCGTGATGACGCACCGCGCGGGCGTGCCGGCGGGCGCGCTCGCGGATGTAGGCCCGCTCGATCGCAGCCGGGTCGAGCGAGGGCGACTCTTCACCGAACGCGTCGCCTGCAACCGAATGCAAGCGCCTGGCGGGCTCTGCAGCCATGTCCTGGAGTCTAGAGGGTGATCGGGACGGCTGTCCAAGCCGGCGGGCGTCCGCGGGTGATCGCCCACCGCGGCGCGTCGGCCGTCGCGCCCCCGAACAGCCTGGCCGCGCTCGAAGCTGCGGTGGCTGCGGGAGCGGACGCGGTCGAGATCGATATCGGCGAGGGGCTGCTCCTCGGCCACGACGCAGCCGACCGCAGACCAGGGGCTCCGACGCTCGAAGCGGCGCTCGAGCTCCTCGCGCCGACCGGGCTCGACGTCCAGGTCGACCTCAAGCACGCGGCCATCGAGGCCGCGGTGGCCGCGACGCTCCGAGAGCACGCATTCGTCGGCCGGTCGCTCGTCTCCTCGACCTCGACAGCCGCGCTCCGGCGCCTGCGTGAGGCCGATCCGGACATTCCCCGCGCGCGGGGCTATCCCCACGACCGGGCCGGCGTCTCGCGGGTCCCCTGGCCCGCTGCCCTGATTCGCGCGTCAGCGGGGCTTGCGCGCAGCGCCACGCCGCTGCGGCTGGCCGGTCTCGCGCACGGGGTGCAGGTCGTTGCGCTCCATCACGCGCGGTCTCGGAGCGCGCCGTCGCGGCCGCGCACGACCGGGGCGTGGCCGTGATCGCATGGACGGTGAACGCCGAGGCCGACATCGCCCGTGTCGTCCGGGCAGGCGTCGACGCCGTCACAACAGATGATCCCGGCAAAGCGCAACAATTCATGCGTACACTTTGAGGGCGATGAACCGGGGTCGGATCGTCTTCGCTTGCGCTTTTGCCTGTGTCTGCGCCGCTCTCAGCGCGGGTTCGGCTCTCGCTGCGAGCCACACCAGCGCCACGCGGAGCCGTGCGCTTCCCGCTGCTGTGCGCATCGCCGGTGTCCGGGTCGGCGGCCTCGACAGCGCCAAGGCGACGGCAGCGGTCAAGCAGGCCTTTGCGCGCCCGCTGCCCGTCACCGTCGGCGGCGTCACCGTCCAGCTCCAGCCGTCGAAGCTCGCGACGGCGTACATCGCCGCTGCGGTCGGCCATGCCGGCTCCGCGACCTCGGGGACGAACGTCAAGCTGACTGTCTCCGTGCACGGCAGCGCCGTCCGCGCCGCCGTCGCCCACATCGCCACCCGCGTCGACACGAAGGCGCGCCCTGCCACGCTCTCGCTCGTCAAGGACAAGCCGCACGTCGTCCTCGCGAAGAGCGGCCGGCGGCTCGATCGGCTGGCGCTCGTCCAGAAGATCGACAAGGCGCTCACGGGCAACGTCCGCCTCTCGCTGCGCGGCGCGACCACCGCCGTTCAGGCGCGCGCCACGGCCACGGCCGGCGCGGTCGTCTCGTCGGTGATCCTCGTCAACCGCGCGAAGAACAAGCTCTACCTCTTCGACAAGAACACGCTCGTCCACACCTTCTCGGTCGCGAGCGGGCAGGCGATCTACCCGACGCCCGCCGGTCGCTTCCACATCATCGTCAAGTGGGTCAACCCGACCTGGTACCCGCCGACGCAGGACGCATGGGCGAAGGGCCTGAAGCCTGTTCCGCCCGGCCCGGACAACCCGCTCGGCACGCGCTGGATGGGTCTCGACTCCCCCGGCATCGGCATCCACGGCACCGATGAGCTCGGCTCGATCGGCTACAGCGAGTCGCACGGCTGCATCCGGATGCAGGTTGCAGACGCCGAATGGCTCTTCAACCACGTGCAGGTCGGTACAACAGTGTTCATCGTCTGATGCGAGTGTTCATCGTCTAATGCGCCGGATCGCCCAGGGTTTCACCGTCGTCATCGTCGCCGGCCTCCTCGGTCTCCTGATCTGGGACGTCGCGCATCAGCGTGGGAGCAAGATCGCGAGCTCGCTCGCGAAGGGCGACCCGTATCCGGCCTGGGAGTTCACGAAGCCGAAGCTCACGGGCTCGGGGAACCTGAGCCTCGCCTCGTATCGCGGCAAGGTCGTCGTCCTCAACTTCTGGGCGACGTGGTGCATGCCGTGCAAGGCCGAGGCGAAGACGCTGCAGACGGCGGCCGAGAAGTGGAAGTCGAAGGACGTCGTCTTCCTCGGCGTGAACGAAGATTCGCTCAACGGTGACGCCCACTCGTTCCTCAAGCGCTACGGCATCACCTACCCGCAGGTGAAGGACAACGGCTCCCTCGAAGGCCACTACGGCGTGACGGGATATCCGGAGACGTTCTTCATCAACGCGAAGGGCGTCGTCGTGCCGCCGCACATCGAGGAGCAGGCGAACGCGTCTGCTCTCGCGCAGGGCATCGAGAACGCCGAAAAGGCATGAGGCTGCGCGCTCTCGCGGTGGCCGTCCTGGCGACCGTCGCACTCGCCGTCGCCGCGCCGTCGTTCGCCGACAACCTGCACCCGACCCAGGCCGAGATGGAGGCAGAGCTCGTCTGCCCGACCTGTCACGAGCCGCTCGACGAGTCGTCGGCGCCGGCTGCCGTTCGGATCAAGGACTACATCCGCAAGCGGATCGCGCAAGGCGCGACCGAGGATCAGATCAAGAACGAGCTCGTCGCCCAGTTCGGCTCGCGCGTGCTCGGCGTTCCCGGGACGCACGGCTTCGACCTGCTCGCCTGGGTGCTGCCGCTCGGCGGCGGCGGTCTCGGCCTTGTGGTCGTCGGCTTCGGTGCCTGGACGTGGTCGCGGAACCGCGACGACGAGCCCGAGGGCATCGATCCGCTGGGCCCGCCGAGCGGGCTTGCTCCGGACGTCGAGCAGCGCGTCGACGACGAGCTCGCCCGCTTCGACGTCTAGCGGTGGGCGAGAAGCTTCCGATCGCCTTCCTGGCGGGGCTCGTCTCCGTCATCACGCCGTGCGTGCTGCCGCTGGTGCCGGGCTACCTCTCGGCCATCTCCGCGGTTGACGTCGACAAGCTGGGCGAGCCCGGCGCGGGCCGGCGGGTCGCCGCGTCGAGCGTTCCGTTCATCGCGGGCTTCACCACCGTCTTCGTCGTGCTCGGCGCCGGCGCCGCCGCGATCGCGAGCGTGGTCGCGAAGCAGACGCAGACGCAGATCGCGGGCTTCGCGCTCGTCGTGATCGGGCTCGCGTTCGTGGGTCTGCTGCCGATGCCCGAGCGGGCCGTCGCGCCGGGACTCCTGCAGGGAGCGCGGAAGCGCGGCTCGTCGGTGCTCCTCGGCGGCGCGTTCGCGATCTGCGCCGCGCCCTGCATCGGCACGGTGCTCGGCTCGATCCTCGTGCTCGCGAGCTCGAGCGGGACGATCGTCCGCGGCGTGATCCTGCTGCTCGCCTACTCGCTCGGCCTCGGGGCGGCATTCGTCCTCGCCGGGATCGCTTTCGCGCATGCGATGCGGGCCTTCCGCTGGGTGCGCTCGCACTACCGCGTGCTCCAGTCGGGCTCGGGTGCGGTGCTCGTCGTGCTCGGGCTGCTGCTCTTCTTCAACCGCGACTGGTGGCTCCGCGTGGCGCTCGACCACATCTTCTCGGCCGTCGGCCTGACCTCGTATTAGCCGTCGGTTCCCCGGTCGAGCGGTGGTCCGAGGTCGCTAACTTCTCCCCGATGACCTACCTGATCTCCGAGCCTTGCATCGACATCAAGGACCGCTCGTGCGTCGACGTCTGTCCCGTCGATTGCATCCACGAGGCGGACCGGATGCTGGTGATCGATCCTGAGGAGTGCATCGACTGTGGCGCCTGCGAGCCCGAGTGCCCCGTCGAGGCGATCTTCCCCGAGGACGCGCTGCCCGAGAAGTGGGAGCCGTTCGTGAAGATCAACCACTCCTTCGGCGAAGGCCTCCCGCTGGTGAACGGTCTCGTCGAGACCTACGCCGTCGAGAACAACGTCCAGAACTCCTAAGCGCCCGTCCGGCCAGTCCCTCCACCACCGCGGGGCGGGTCTCGCTGCGCCGCATCAGGCGTGTCACGGCGACGTCACAGTTCCGGCACAAAGGACACTTGACACCCACCGGAGTCTGACACCGCGGTTGGGCTGGCCGGCATCTGCGTCCGGGAAGAGAGGTGACTAGCGTCCGGCCGCGTGGGCGGGCAGTGTGATGCGGACGGCGCCGGGGAGCGTCTCGACCGTCCCGTGCAGCTGATGCACGCGCGCCTCGATTGCCTCGAGCGAGCGGCGGCGGCGCTCCGGATCGGCATCGTCGCGCACGACGGCGATCACATCGCCCTCGGCGAGGACGTGCACCGAGAGCTCGAGCGTCGACGGGCTGCGGCGTGCTGCGAGCTCGGCCAGCTCGCGAATGATGGTGTAGAGCGCGATCTGTGCCGTCTCGCCGAGTCGGTCGACGCCGTCGGTCTCGACGTCGACGACGACGTGGTGGGCGGCGCCGAGCTGGTCGCCGAGCGCCCGCAGGCCGGCGTCGAAGCCGCGATCGCGGAGCACGACGGGCTCGAGGGCAAACGAGAGCGCCCGGAGCTCGCGGATCGTCGTGCGCTGGCGGTCGAGCGCGGTCGTGATGATCCGCTGCGCGTCGCCCGCGTGGCCGTGCGCGAGCGCGTGGAGCGCGCCGTCGAGCATCAGCGCGATGCCCGAGAGCTGCTGCAGGGGCCCGTCGTGCAGGAAGAGCGCTACACGCCGCCGCTCGTCCTGCTCGGCGGTGATCAGGCCGTCGAGCCCTCCGAGCTCGCGCTCCATCGCTCAGTCGATGATCGCGTCGCGGAGCGCGATCGCGACCGCGTGGGTGCGGGTATCCGCCTCGAGCTTCGTGAGGATGTGGCGCACGTGGCTTTTCACGGTCTCCTGCGAGATGAAGAGCCGCTCGGCGACGTCCGCGTTGGAGAGTCCGTCGGCGAGGAGCTGGAGGATCTCCCGCTCGCGCGGCGTCAGTGCCTCGCTCTGGTCGCGGCCGGCGAGGAACTGCGGCATCAGCGACGGGTCGACGTAACCCTCGCCCTCGGCGACCTTCTCGATCGCGCGCACGAGCGTCGAGTGCGGCGCCTCCTTGAGCACGTAGCCCTTCGCGCCCGACTCGAAGCCGCGGCCGAGGAGCGAGCGCTCCGAGTAGGCCGTGAAGATCAGCACCTTCGACTCCGGGGCCTTCTCGGCGAGTTCCTTCGTCGCCTCGATCCCGTCCATCACCGGCATGCGCACGTCCATGATCACGACGTTCGGCTTGCGGCGAATCGCGAGCTCCACGGCTGCGGCGCCATCGGCCGCCTCGCCGACCACGCGGATGTGGGAGGTACGGGACAGCGAGATACGCAGCCCTTCCCGGACGACCTCGTGATCGTCGACGATCAGGGTCGTAATCTCTTCTGCCACTGACTGAGTATGCCCCACGGCCCTACGGTGCAGTCCTACAGGGGAAGCGTGAGCTGCGTCTCGCGCCTGTCGGGGACGTAGCGCGCGCTGCGCCGGTCACGGACGCCGTGCTCGCGGGCGAGCGCGCGAACCGACTCGCGGATCTGCCGCCCGGGCTCGGCCGGGAGGTAGGCGCGGCCGGCGTAGAGGCGCTCGTACTCCGGCAGTTGCTCGGGCCAGTCGCGGGCGAGGCACTCGAGGACGTGCTCGCGCGTCCCCGGCTTGAGATGGAGCGGTGCGGCCCAGATTCCGCAGGCTCCGGCGTCGCGCGCTGCGCGGACGACTGCAGCGAGAAGCTCTGGCTTGTCGGTGATCCCGGGCAGGATCGGCGCCATCCCGACGGACGCCTTGATCCCTGCGTCGACGAGCGTCCGCAGCGCCCGCAGGCGCTGGTGGGGCGGAGCCGTGCCGGGCTCCGTGCGCAGCCATGCCTCGCGGTCGAGGGTGGGGATCGAGAACGCCACGGTCAGGTCGACGCGCCGGGCGAGCTCGGCCAGGACATCGATGTCGCGGACGATCAGCGGCCCGCGGGTGATCAGCGAGGTGGGGGTGAGGTGGTCGGCGAGCGCCTCGAGACAGCCCCGCGTGAGGCGGTAGCGCCCTTCGGCGGGCTGGTAAGGGTCGGTCGCTGCGCCGATGACGACGCCGTCGCCGCTCCATGTCCGCCGCGAGAGCTCGTGGCGCAGCACGGCGACGACGTTCGTCTTGACGCGAATCGAGGCGCCGTAGCGGTCGTCCGAGGGCCGGTCGGCCCGCTGCTCGAACGAGCGGACGTAGCAGTAGGTGCAGCGATGGACGCAGCCCATGTACGGGTTGAGCGACCAGCGGAAGGGCATCCCCTTGACCGGGTTGAGCGCCGTGTTGCACGGCTCCTCGCGATACGAGACGGCCATCCCCCTACAATAGAACGTATGTTCGCCTCTGTCGAGGCTGTTTTCCGGCCTCTCGGATACCATTCCGTCCGCTTGAGCAACGCAGGCGCATGAGGTTCTTCTTCGATCTGCTGGCCCTCTTCGGGCTGATCCTCCTGAACGGCGTCTTCGTGGCTGCCGAGTACGGGCTCGTCACGTCGCGGCGGACACGGATCAGGGAGCTCGAACGGGAGGGCAATCGCAGGGCGCGAACCGCGCTCCGCATCAGCGCGGACCCGCCGCGGTTCATCTCGGCAATGCAGCTCGGCGTCACGGTCACGTCGCTCGCGATCGGCGCCCTGGGCGAGCCGGTGCTTGCGCACCGCTTCGAGCCGCTGATGGCGACGATCCTCTCGGTCTTCCTCGCGCTGCTCGTGATCACGTTCCTGCACGTCGTGATCGGCGAGCTCGCGCCCAAGGGCATCGCGCTCAACCATCCCGAGACGACCGCGCTGACGCTCTCGGCCCCCGTGCGCATCTTTTTGGCCGTCTTCGGGCCGCTGATCTGGCTGCTGGAGAGCTCCACCGGCGTCGTGCTGCGGCTCCTCGGCCAGAATTTGCCGGGCGCCGAGCACGGCGCGCACTCCGAGGCCGAGCTGAGGATGCTGCTCTCGTCCTCGGCCGAGCAGGGCGAGATCGAGGTGGGGGAGCAGCAGATGCTCTACCGCGTCTTCGATTTCGCCGACAAGGAGGTCGCGAACGTGATGGTGCCGCGGCCCGAGGTCGTCGCCCTCCCGGTCGAGCTGACCCTCGAGGAGGCGCAGCAGGTCGTGCTCGACCAGCCGTACACGCGCTTCCCGGTCTATCGCACGACGATCGACGAGATCGTCGGGATCCTCCATATCCGCGACCTGTTCGCCGCGACGCACGACGGCGCCGACGGCGTGACCTTCGAGGAGCTGCTGCGGCCGGCGTCGATGGTGCCGCAGACGAAGGACCTCGCTGAGCTCCTCACCGAGTTCCGGCGCACGAACCAGCACATGGCGGTCGTGATCGACGAGTACGGGACGATGGACGGCATCGTCACGCTCGAGGACCTGCTCGAGGAGATCGTCGGCGAGATCGCGGACGAGTTCGACCTGCCCGACGAGACCGTCGAGCGGGTCGACGCCGACACGATCCGGATCGACGGCACCTTCACGATCGACGACTTCAACCAGCAGTTCGGCGTCGACCTCCCCGACGAGGACTACAACACGGTCGGCGGCTTCGTCTTCGGCGAGCTCGGGCGCACGGCGGAGCCGGGCGACGAGATCGTGCACGGGCCGATGAACCTGCACGTCGACTCGGTCGAGGGCCAGCGGATCGACCGGCTCACGGTGACCTTCGGCTGGCGTGCCGGCGAGGCTGCCAGAGCCGATACGGCCACGAACGACACACCCTGAGCCGAACGCCTTACATCCGGCCGTAGCCTGGCCGAAATACCAGGGTTAACTCCCTGATTTTCGACAAGCTCTTGACAAAGTGGTGTCGAAGGCCCAGGATTTCGCGCCAATGGCGACCGTCGGATCGCTCGAAGCCCTGCGCGAGCTCAACAAGCTGCGGGTCATCGACGCACTGCGTCAACGGGGGACCGCAAGTCGGAGCGAGCTCGCCCGTCACACAGGGCTTTCGCGGACGACGGTCGCCACTCTCGTCTCGGACCTCTAGGGTCGGGGCCTCGTCGTCGAGCAGCCGCTCGGCGAGACGGGCTCCGAGTCGGTGGGCCGGGGACGTCCGCCGGCGCTTCTGCGTCTCGATGCCTCGGCGGGCGCGGTGGTTGGGATCCACTTCGATCACCACCATCTCCGCGTTGCGGTGGCCGACCTCTCGTCGACCGTCCTCGCGGAGCAGACGGTTGACCTCGACGTCGACCACGCTGCGACGACCGCGCTCGACGCGGCCGCCGAGCTCGTCGACGTCGTCTTGGCCGAGGCGGGCATCGACCGCTCGCGCGTGATCGGGGTCGGGACAGCGCTCTCGGGCCCGGTGACGCGCGACGGAACGGTCGGCTCGACGGTGATCATGCCCGGCTGGTCCGGGCTGAATGCCGCCTACGAGCTGTCCGAGCGTCTCGGTCTGCACGTCGCGGTCGACAACGACGCGAATCTCGGTGCACTTGCCGAGATCTCGTTCGGTGCGGGTCGTGGCCTCACGGATGTGATCTACGTGATGGTCTCGTCCGGTATCGGCGCCGGGGTCGTCCTCGGCGGACAACTGCATCGGGGAGCGACCGGGCTCGCAGGTGAGCTCGGCCACGTCCTCGTCCACCCCGACGGGGTGGTCTGCCGATGCGGCAACCGCGGCTGTCTCGAGACCGTGGCGTCGACGGACTCCGTCCTCGAGCTGCTGCGGCCGGCCTACGGCTCGGAGCTGGGCGTGGCCCAACTCGCCGAGCTCATGGCCGCGGGGGATCTCGGGGCACGGCGCGTGGTCGGCGACGCAGGACGGGAGATCGGCCGGATCCTGGCCGGGCTCTGCAACGTCCTCAGCCCGGCCGCGATCATCGTCGGCGGCGATCTGTCCGTCGTCGGAGATCCGCTGCTCACAGGAATCAGGGAGGCGCTCGAGCGTTTCGGCCTCCCGAGTGTCGTCGAGGCTCTCGACGTCAAGGCAGGTGTGTTCGGCGATCGCGCCGAGGTTCTCGGTGCCCTCGCCCTGGTGATCGGCGACACCGACCGGCTCAAGTCTGCCGGTCTCGCCGCGCTTCACAACGACGCTCCGATCCCCGCTGCATGAACGGGATGGAGCGTCGTTCAACGATGGACAATCAAGGAGGAGAGAAGTGAGCAAGTACCCCCGCATTGCGACGCTACTCGTCGTCGCACTTGCAGCGCTCGCCGTCGTCGCGGCGACGAGCGCCAGCACCAAGAAGCACACGGC
>CAIYXH010000232.1 GCA_903930195.1 uncultured Actinomycetes bacterium
AGCTCATCGCCGCGCCAGAGCTCGACGCGGACGCCTTCGGCGGGCGCACCCCGCTCGGTGTCGAGCACGTGGGTCGAGACGGTCACTGCCACAGTCGTGCCGCCTGTTTGCGGTGCTCGTGGGCGATCTCCTGCTCGCGCGCCCGGACGAGCGCGCCGCCGCGGACGACATCCTTGCCGCCGACGACGAGCCGGTCGACCCGGTGCGGGCCTGAGAGCACGAGGCCGCCGACGAGATCGTCGGCGCCGCCGAGCTCGAGGCCGTCGGTCCGCCAGACGGCGAAGTCGGCCCGCTTGCCGGGCTCGAGCGAGCCGAGGTCGTCGCGGCCGAGCACAGCCGCACCGCCGCGCGTTGCAAGTCTCAGCGCCTCGCGCGCGGTCATCGCGCCGCCGCCCCCGCGCCCGCGGGCCATGAGCAGCGCCTGCTTCACCTCGTAGAAGAGGTCGCCGCGCTCGTTCGAGGCCGAGCCGTCGACGCCGAGACCTACGTCGACGCCCGCGTCGAGCAGTTCGCGCACCGGCGCGGCACCTGCGCCGAGGCGCAGATTCGACGCGGGGCAGTGCGCCACGCCGACGCCGTGTCTGCCGAAGCGCTCGATCTCGGCCTGGGAAAGATGGACACAGTGCGCGCACCAGACGTCGTCCCCGAGCCAGCCGACGCGCTCCAGGTACTCGACGGGCGAGCAGCCGAAGAGCTCGCGGCAGTACGCCTCCTCCTCGACCGTCTCCGCGAGATGGGTGTGCAGCTTCAGTCCGAGCCGACGGGCGAGTGCGGCGGACTCCTCCATCAGCCGGGTCGTGACCGAGAACGGCGAGCACGGGGCGACCGCGACCTGCACCCAGGCGCCGTCGGCCCGCGCTGCGAGCCGCTCGGTGTCGGCCAGCACCGCGTCGATGTCCTCGACGAGCGAGTCGGGCGGGAGCCCTCCGTCGGAGACGCCGAGATCCATCGAGCCGCGCGAGGCGACGATCCGCACCCCGAGCTCCTCGGCCGCCTGGAGCTCGGCCTCGACGATCCCCGAGACGCCGCGCGGGAAGACGTAGTGGTGGTCGAAGACGGTGCTGCAGCCCGAGAGCGCGAGCTCGGCGAGCCCGCAGCGGGCGGCGGCGTACTCCATCTCGTCGTCGATCCGCGCCCAGACCGGGTAGAGCGTCTGCAGCCAGGTGAAGAGGTCTGCCTCCTGCGCCCGGGCGCGCGTGAGCGTCTGGTAGAGGTGGTGGTGGGTGTTGACGAGCCCCGGCGTGACGACCGCGCCGCCGAGGTCTTCACCGCGCTCGGGCGCGTCGCCCTCGCCGACCGCGGTGACGAGGCCGTCCTCGACCTGGAGCCAACCGCGGCGGTGCTCGGTGCCCGCGTCGTCCATCGTCACGACCCAGGCGTTCTCGAAGATCATTCGACCTCCAGTGGCACGAGCGTGAAGCGGTCGACGTCGACGAGCCCGCGGTCGGTCAGCTTCAGCGCCGGGATCACCGAGAGCGCGAGGAACGAGAGCAGCTGGAACGGCGCATCGACCGAGCAACCGAGCGCGCGCGCCGCGGCGACGAGCTCGCGGCTCCGCGCGACGACCTCGTCGAGCGGTGCGTCCGAGAGGAGCCCTGCGATCGGTAGCGGCAGCTCGGCGACGACGTCGGCGCCGTCGACCGCGACGAGCCCGCCGCCGATGTTCGCGAGCCGGCGCACGGCGGCCGCCATCGAGGCGTCGTTCATCCCCACGACCACCACGTTGTGGGCGTCGTGCGCGACGCTCGAGGCGAGCGCGCCGCGCTGCAGGCCGAAGCCGCGCACGAGGCCGAGGCCCACGCGTCCCGTTCCGAGATGGCGCTCGACGACGGCCAGCTTCGCGAGGTCGCGGCCGGCGTCGGCCATCACCTCGCCGGCGTGGACGGTCGGCTCCTCCTCGAGCGAGGCGGTCACGATCTGGCCGGGGATCAGCCCGATCACGCGCGCCTTGCCCGTTCCCGTCCACGGGAGGCGGAACCGCTCCGGGCCGAGCGCGCCGATCCGCACGGTCTGCCGCACCCAGTCGGGCACAGGGACGCCCTCGATCGGGCCGACACGCTTGCCGGCCTTGAGCACCGTCTGCGGCAGGAAGGTCTCGAGATCGTCGAGGAGCAGCAGGTCGGCCTGGTAGCCCGGCGCAACGGCGCCGAGGTGCTGGAGGCCGTGCCAGGAGGCGGGGTTGAGCGTCGCGCACACGAGCGCGTCCTCGGGCGGGATCCCGGCGGCCACGGCGTCGCGCACCATCGAGTTGATGTGCCCGTCGTCGGTGATGTGCTCGGGCTCGCGATCGTCGGTGCAGAAGGCGATCCGGCCGGGGCCGTACTCCGCGAGCAGCGGCAGCAGCGCCTGCAGGTTGCGGGCGGCCGACCCCTCGCGGATCAGGAGCCACATCCCGGCGCGCAGCCGCTCGCGTCCTTCGTCGGCGGTGTAGGCCTCGTGGTCGGAGCGGATGCCGGCGGCGACGTAGGCGTTGAGGTCGCGGCCGCTCACACCGGGGGCGTGGCCGTCGACGTGGCGGGTGAGCGCGAGCTTCGCGAGCTCGGACTCGTCGCCCGCGATCACGCCCGGGAAGTTCATCATCTCCGCGAGGCCGAGCACGCGCCGGCGCCGGAGCAGCGCGTCGAGGTCGCCGGGGCTCAGCGCGCGGCGCGGCGACTCGAACACCGAGGCCGGCACCGACGACGAGGCCATGAACCAGACGTCGAGCGGGATCTCGGCACAGACGTCGAGCAGCCAGTGGACGCCGTCGGTCCCGAGGACGTTCGCGATCTCGTGCGGATCGGCCACCACCGCGGTCGTTCCGAACGGCAGCACGAGCCGGGCGAACTCGTCGACGAGGAGCTGCGACGACTCGAGGTGCATGTGCGCGTCGACGAAGCCCGGGACGACGTAGCGCCCCTCGGCGTCGAGTGTCTGCGTCCCGTCGTAGGCGCCGATCCCGGCGATCGTCCCGTCGACGATCGCGATATCGCCCTCGAGCCATTCGCGCGTGAACACCGAGAAGATCCGGCCGTTCCGCACGACGAGATCCGCGGGCGCATCTCCCCGGGCGACTGCGAGCCGGCGCGCGAGTGGTGACGGCATCGAGCGAAACGTACAGTTCGCGGATGGAGGTTCTCAGCCCCTGTTCCGTTGAAGAAGCGCTGGAGCTGAAGGCTGCGCATCCCGACGCCGTGCCGATCCAGGGAGGGACCGACCTGATGGTCGCGCTCAACTTCGATCGCGCCCGGCCCGAGCGCGTGCTCAATCTGAACGACGTCCCGGAGCTGCGCGGCTGGCGGCGTGAGGGCATCGAGCTCCGGCTCGCCTCCGGCCTGACCTACGCCGAGGCCATGCAGGGCGAGCTGGCCGAGCTGCTGCCGGCGCTCGCCGAGGCCTCGCGCACCGTCGGGTCGCCGCAGATTCGCAACCGCGGCACGCTCGGGGGCAACCTGGCGACGGCCTCCCCCGCCGGCGACGCCGTGCCGCCGCTCGTGCTCGAGGGCGCCGAGGTGGAATGTGCGTCGGTGCGCGGAACGCGGCGGGTGCCGGTGCTCGACTTCGTCGCCGGCGTGAAGCGGAACGCGCTCGAGCCCGACGAGCTCGTCACGGCGATCTGGCTGACGCCGTCGGGCGCGCCGCAGACGTTCATGAAGGTCGGCCCGCGGAACGCGATGGTGATCGCCGTCGTCTCGCTCGCGCTCTCGGCAGGCGACGAGCTGCGGGCAGCGTTCGGCTCGGCCGGGCCGCGGCCGGTGCTCGTGACGGCGCCGCGCTCCGAGGCGGCGTCGTTCGCCGAACGTGTCGCCGATGCCGCGTCGCCGATCGACGACGTGCGCGGCTCGGCCGCGTACCGCAGCCACGCCCTGCGGGTGCTCGCGCAGCGCGCACTCGAGAGGACGCTCGCGTGAGGGTCGCACTGCGTGTCAACGGCGAAGAGGCCGAGGCCGACTGCTGGGAGGGCGAGTCGCTCCTCTTCGCCCTGCGCGAGAAGCTCGGGTTCCCCGGCTCGAAGAACGCGTGCGAGCAGGGCGAGTGCGGCTCCTGCTCGGTGCTGCTCGACGGTGTCCTCGTCTGCGCCTGCCTCGTGCTCGCGGCCCAGGCCGACGGCCACGAGGTGACGACGGTCGAGGGCTTCGCCGACGGCGACGAGCTCCATCCGGTGCAGGACGCCTTCGTCGAGGCCGGTGCGGTGCAGTGCGGCTTCTGCACGCCGGGCCTCGTCGTTGCGGCCGCCGACCTCCTGGCGCGCGTTCCCGACCCGACCGACGACGAGATCCGCGAGGCGCTCTCCGGCAACCTCTGCCGCTGCACGGGCTACGAGAAGATCTTCGACGCCGTTCGGCTGGCGGCGGGAATGGGCTCGGCGTGAGCGTCACCACGGATGCGCCGCGCCGGATCGCCGTCGGCGCGATCGGCGAGTCGCTGCTGCGTGCCGACGCGCCGCCGAAGGTGAAGGGCGAGTTCGCCTACTCGAGCGACCTGATCGCCCCGGGGATGCTCTGGGGCCACACGCTGCGGAGCCCCCACGCGCACGCCCGGATCGTCGAGCTCGACATCTCCGAGGCGCTGACGATGCCGGGCGTCCACGCGGTTCTCACGCACGCCGACGTGCCGGGCGAGCCCTGCTACGGCCTCGAGTTCCGCGACCAGCCCGTGCTCGCCCGCGACCGCGTGCGCTACTTCGGCGAGCCCGTTGCGCTGATCGCCGCCGAGCATCCCGAGCAGGCGCGGCGGGCGGCCGGGCGGATCCGGGTCGTCTACGAGCCGCTCGAGCCGGTCACCGAGATGGAGCGCGCGACCGAGGGGCCCGACCTGCACCCCGACCGCCCGACGCACGGCCACGGCTATCTCGACGATCCGCGGCCGAACGTCGTCCGGCGCATCGTCGTCCGCCACGGCGATCCCGACGCCGAGGGTGACGTCGTCGTCACGGGCGTCTACGAGACGGGCATCCAGGACCAGGCGTTCCTCGGCCCCGAGTCGGGCCTCGCGGTGCCCGACGGCGAAGGCGGCATCGACCTCTACGTCGCGACGCAGTGGCTCCACGTCGACCGCGCGCAGGTCGCGCCGTGCCTCGCGCTCGCGCCCGAGCAGGTGCGGGTGCACCTCGCCGGCGTCGGCGGCGCGTTCGGCGGCCGCGAGGACGTCTCGATGCAGATCCACGGCGCCTTGCTTGCGCTGCACACGAACCGCCCGGTGAAGATCGTCTACAGCCGCGAGGAGTCGTTCACCGGACACGTCCATCGGCACCCGTCGCGGATCTGGGCCGAGCACCGCGCGACGCGGGAGGGGCGGCTCGTCTCGGTGCGGATGCGGATCCTGCTCGACGGAGGTGCCTACGCCTCGAGCTCGGCTGCCGTTGTCTCGAATGCGGCGGCGTTCGCGTGCGGGCCGTACGCGGTGCCGAACGCGCTCCTCGAGGCGACCGCCGTCTATACGAACAATCCGCCCTGCGGCGCGATGCGCGGGTTCGGCGCGGTGCAGACGTGCTTCGCCTCCGAGGCGCAGATGGACAAGCTCGCGGCGCTCCTCGGCGTCGATCCGGTCGAGCTGCGCCTGCTGAACGCGCTGGCGCCGGGCGACGTTCTGCCGACGGGGCAGCGGCTCGACTGCTCGCTGCCCGTCGCCGAGGTGATCCGTGCGGCCGCCGCCCTCGAGCCGCCGGCCGCCGAGCCGCTGCCCCGCGACCCGCTGCGGCTCCCCGGCGGTGCCGGCAACACGACGCACGGCGAGGGCGTGCAGCGCGGAGTCGGGTTCGCCGTCGGCTTCAAGAACATCTGCTTCTCCGAGGGCTTCGACGACTACTGCGCCGCGCGCGTCAAGCTGTTCGCCGACGGCTCGGCCGAGGTCTACTGCGCCGCGGCCGAGGCGGGGCAGGGCGTCTCGAACGTGATCCTGCAGATCGCGCGTACGGAGCTCGACATCGACGACGTGCGCCTCGCGCCCCATTCGACGGCGACGGTCGACTCTGCGGGCTCCACATCGGCCTCGCGGCAGACCGTGATGGTCTCGGGCGCGGTGCGCGATGCCTGCCGCGCGGCGCTCGCCGAGCGCGAGCGCGTGGGTGGTGGCGAGGTCGATGTCGAGCGGATCTACCGCCACGCGCCAACGACGCCGCTCGACCCGGAGACCGGCCAGGTGACCGGCGAGCGGGCGCACGTCTCGTTCGGCGTCTGCGCGATGAAGGTCGTCGCCGAGGTCGACGTCGAGCTCGGGCTGATGCGCGTCGGCTGGATCGGTGCCGCGCAGGAGGTCGGCCGCGCGGTCGACCCGCGCGCCGTCGAGGGCCAGATCGAGGGCGGTATCGCCCAGGGTCTCGGGCTCGCGGTGATGGAGGAGATCCAGACCCGCGACGGTCTGATCGTCAACGCGAGCTTCACCGACTATCTGATCCCGACGACGCTCGACATGCCCGAGGTGGAGGTCGTCTTGATCGAGGACCCCGATCCGGGGACGCCCTACGGCGTCAAAGGCGTCGGCGAGCCGCCGACGGTCGTCGCCACGGCCGCGGTCGTCGCCGCCCTCCGCGCCGCCACCGGCCGCGAGCTCCCCCGCGCGCCGGTTACCCCGGCCGCGATCGTCTTCTAGATCTCTCGTAGCCTCTCGGGATGAGCGTTCGCGGCGCAGAGAGAGCCTCACGCGGATGCTCGAGGACGCCGGTGTCGACGCTCGCCGGCCGCAGCTTCTCGAGATATGGAACGTGTTCAAGATGTTCGCCGTCATGCCGGTGGAGGGTGCTGGTCCCCACCCGGAGGACGATCTCCTCCTCTTTCAATGGGGCTGCTACGACTGGCGCGACGTATGACTACACGGAGCAGCTCCACTGCAGCCTTCTTTTCGAGCCTACGCCAGGTCTTCGTGAGCTTGGTTCAGGTGATGAGTGGAGTGGCGGCTCGAAGGAGGAGTGGTTCGCCGCAGTCGTGGCGCTCCGGCCTTCGCGGTACCCGCTGAAGCCCGCGCGACTGTCCTCGAGAGTTCGATCGAACAGGAGCAGGTCTAGCCAACCAAGCCTCTGGCGTCATTGCGAGACGGGGGATTAGCCTTGGAGGATGGCCGAGCTGTCCACCCCTCGACTCACGCTCAGGCAGTGGCGGAGCGACGATCTCGAACCGTTCGCCGCGCTCAACGCAGATCCGGAGGTCATGCGCTTCTTCCCGGCTGCTCTCTCCCGCGAGGAGAGCGATGCCTTGGCAACACGCGCCCGTGTCGGGATCGACAAACGCGGGTGGGGTCTCTGGGCAGTCGAGGTTGCGGAGTCGTCTGCGTTCATCGGCTTCGTCGGCCTTGCGGAGCCTCGGTTCGACGCGCATTTCACGCCCGCTGTCGAGGTGGGCTGGCGTCTCGCCCGGAGCGCGTGGGGGAAGGGCTATGCGACGGAGGCCGGACGCGCCGCGGTGGAGCATGGCTTCGACGAGCTCGGGCTTCGGGAGATCGTCTCCCTGACCGCCGTTCTCAACGAGCGATCGCGCCGTGTGATGGAGCGGTTGGGGATGTCCCACGATCCAGCGGACGACTTCGATCACCCGTCTGTGCTGGTTGGGCCGCTCCGCCCTCATGTGCTCTATCGCCTCCGTCGCGACGCGCTCGCCCAGCCTAGATTTCGCACGTGATCGTGCTCCGACGCTACTGGGAATGGCTCGGCCGACACCTCCGGCTCTCTCAGCCCGGCCGGGCGCTGTTCTCCGCCGCACTCCTCCTCGGGGTGGCACAGATCGCTTTCGTCCGCGCCCAGGGCGACCGGGAAGGTGGCGCACCTGCTGTCGTCCTCGCGCTCGTGCTGCTGGGCGTGGTGGCCATTGATGCCGTCGGCCGTAGCGTCGTCGCCGTCGTGCGTCGCTTGGCCTGAACCGAGCTCGCGGGATCACCCCGCGTCTTCGGCGACCGGCGTGCCCGGCGGCTCCTGCCGCACGACCACCGCCACCGCCGCGACGACGATCGCCGCGCCGAGCAGCACCAACCCGTCCAGGTGCTCGCCGCGGAAGAGCACGCCGAGGACGATCGCCACCACCGGGTTCACGTACGCGTAGGTCGCCACGAGCCCGAGGGGCGCCCGAGCCAGGAGCCAGGTGTACGAGGTGTAGCCGACGATCGAGCCGATCGTGACCAGGTAGATCCAGCCTGCGATCGACGTGCCCGACGGCGAGATCGACCCCGCGGTCCAGATCCCGGCCGGGAGCATGACGAAGCCGCCGATGAGCATCTCCCACGCGGTCGCGGTGAACGGGTTCGACGGCATCGGCAGCCGGGCCGACCCGTACGACCCGAACGACCACATCACCGCCGAGACGACGCAGAGCACGATCCCCGCCGTCGTCGCGCCGCCCGACGGCCGCGCGAGCACCGCGACGCCGACGAAGCCGACCCCGACGCCCGCGAGCGCCTTCACGTTCATCCGTTCGCGCGCGAACAGCCGCAGCAGCACGACCCAGAGCGGCACCGAGGCGATCAGCAGCGAGGCGAGCCCGATCGGCACGTCCTCCTCGGCGTAGAAGAGGACGGCGTTCGCGCCGGGCAGCAGGCAGCCGACGAGCGCGCACGACCCGAGCTCCCGCCAGGAGACGCGCATCGAACCGCCGCGCAGCAGCAGGATCCCGGCCATCAACGTGCCGGCGGCGATGAACCGCGTCGCGACCGCGAAGAGCGGCGGGATCGTCTCGACCGCGACGGCGATCGCGAGGTACGTCGACCCCCAGATGATGTAGACCGACCAGAGGGCCGCCCACACCTTGCCGTTCGCGCTCACGGGAACCGCAGGGACGAATCGGTCAAACGGTGACCGATTCGTCGCTCTCGAAGACGCCGAAGTCGTTGCCTTCGGAGTCGGTGCAGGCGCTGAACCAGCCGGTGCCCGGGATCGGCAGCTTGTCGCTCGCCGAGCCGCCGGCCTCGCGGATCTTCGTCATCGTCGCGTCGATGTCCTCGGTGTCGAAGTAGACCTTGAGCCCGCGCGCGTCGTCGCTCGCCGTGAAGATCGCGCCGCCCTCGCCCTCCG
>CAIYXH010000233.1 GCA_903930195.1 uncultured Actinomycetes bacterium
ACCGAGAAGTACGGCCGCGACCGCGTCGCCCAGATCATCACCTTCTCGACGATGGCCGCACGCGCCGCCGTCCGCGACGCCGGGCGGGTGCTCGAGATCCCGTACGGCTCCGTCGACAAGATCGCGAAGCTCATCCCGGAAGGCCCGGGCCAGACACTCGAGGAGTGCATGAAGCCGGGTGCTGAGCTGCGCAAGGCGGTCGACTCCGATCCTGTCGCCCGCGAGATCGTCGACCTGGCACGGCCGCTCGAGGGACTCACCCGCGCAGACTCGATCCACGCCGCCGGCGTCGTGATCGGCGCCGAGCCGCTGATGAACATCGTGCCGCTCCAGCAGAAGGGCGCGGACCAGGAGGTCGTCACCCAGTTCTCGATGAACGACGTCGAGGCGCTCGGCCTGCTGAAGATGGACTTCCTCGGCCTGCGGAACCTCGACGTCATCGACAAGGCCGTCGAGCTGATCGGCGGCGGGCTCGACATCACCCAATTGCCGCTCGACGACAAGAAGACCTACGAGATGCTCTCGCGCGGCGAGGCGCTCGGCGTCTTCCAGTTCGAGTCGACGGGCATGCGCGAGGCGCTGCGCGCCGTGAAGCCGACGACGTTCGAGGACATCATCGCGCTTGTCGCCCTCTACCGCCCGGGCCCGATGCAGTACATCCCGAACTACGCCGCCCGCAAGCACGGCAAGGAGCGCGTCGTCTTCCTCGACCCGCGGCTCAAGCCGATCACGGGCCAGACCTACGGCATCTCGATCTACCAGGAGCAGTCGATGGAGATCTCCAAGGTCGTCGGCGGCTTCACCCCGGCAGAGGCCGACGATCTCCGGAAGGCGATCGGCAAGAAGATCCACGCCCTGATGGCGTCCCTCAAGGACAAGTTCATCGAGGGCGCAGTCGCGAACAACACCTCCGACTCGGTCGCCCGGCAGCTCTGGGAGGACATGGAGAAGGCACAGGACTACTCGTTCAACAAGTCGCATGCCGCCTGTTACGCGCTGATCTCCTACCGCACCGCCTGGCTCCGCGCCCACCACCCCTGCGAGTACATGGCCGCGCTGATCAGCTCGGTGATGAGCACCAAGGACCGCGTGCCGTTCTACGTCAACGCCTGCCACGAGCTCGGGATCGAGGTGCTGCCGCCCGACGTGAACGAGTCGCAGGTCGACTTCGCGGTCGTGAGCGGCAAGATCCGCTTCGGCCTGAACGCCGTCAAGGGCGTCGGCGAGCTCGCGAGCCGGACGATCATCCGAGCGCGCGAGGAGGGTGGCCCGTTCGAGTCGCTCTGGGACTTCACCGAGCGCGTCGACCCGTCGGTCGTGAACAAGCGCGCGCTCGAGTCGCTCGTCAAGTGCGGCTCGCTCCCCGGCTCGCGCAAGGGGATGCTCGACGTCGTCGAGCAGGCGCTCGCCTACGGCCAGAAGCAGCAGGCCGACCGGGTCGCCGGGCAGAGCTCGATCTTCGACCTCGGCGACGACCCCGCCACGCCCACGGCGCCACGGCAGCATCCGCCGATCCCCACCGACGAGTTCGAGAAGGGCGACCTGCTCAAGCTCGAGAAGGAGACCCTCGGTCTCTACGTCTCCGAGCACCCGCTCTCGGCGCTGCGCGGGGAGCTGCGCGCGAAGACCGACGCGACCATCGCCGAGCTCGAGCGCCGCCGCGACGGTGAGGTGCTCACGACGGGCGGCATCGTCAGCAGCGTCCGCCCGATGACGACGAAGCGCGGCGAGCAGATGGTTTTCCTGCGCGTCGACGACGTCACCGGCAGCACCGAGGTCGTCGTCTTCGCTGCCACCTACGCCCAGCTGCAGCATCTCTGCGTCGTCGACCGGATCCTGATCGTCAAGGGCCGCGTCGACCACAAGGAGGGCGAGACGAAGCTGATCGCGCTCGAGCTCTCCGCCTTCGAGGCCGTGCAGGCGAAGAAGACGGTCGAGCTCAAGATCGACGCGACCAAGGTGCCCGCGACGACGATCGGCGACCTGCGCGACCTGATCAAGGACTTCCCCGGCGAGAGCCTCGTGCGGCTCGCCTGCATCACCTCCGAGGGGCCGAAGACCCTCGAGCTCGGGCCGGCGTTCCGCGTCGCGCCCGACTCGAACTTCTTCGCCGAGGTCAAGGTGCTCCTCGGCGAGGCCGCCCTCAGCTGAAGGTTGCCCCGCAGGCATACTCGGGGCATGCGGCGGCTCGCACCTCTCGTGCTGGCTCTCTTCGGCATCCTCGGAGTCGGAGCGATGCCCTCCTGGGCCGCGGCGCAGGCGACCGGCGAGCTCTCGCTGTCGCTGCGCGCGGTGGCCGGCGCGCACGTCTTCAAGCTCATCGGCACCGGTGTGTTCGCGGGGCCGCTCAAGGCTGACACCGATGGCTATTTGACCCTGCTGCCGCTGCAGTCCACGCGCTTCGTCGCGCGCAAGCAGTCGGCCGGGAAGTCGATGACCTACACGGTGAAGCGGGTTCGCTTCGCGCAGCTCGCGGGCGGCGGCTTCCGCGCCCAGCTCGTGCTGCAGGGGCCGAACTGCGGCGACGGCGTGCCGCCGGTGGCGTTCCTCGCCCGAGTCGGGCCGACGGGCAAGCCGCATTTCACCTGGGGCTGCGCGGGCAACGAGCGCGCTTCGGTAGGCAAGGTCAGGTACGTCGAGAACTTCGCGCAGGCCTGATTCCGGCGTCGGCGGTTCGGAGGGGGTTAAGTCTCCGTAAACCTTGGGCAGAAGGCCCTATCGACGCAACCGTTTCGCGCGTTTGATCGAAGTGAGAGGTAGACACCGACCAGGAGGCCCAGATGTCTGCGGCTGAGCTGCATATCCCAGAGACCGAAGGCGACCGCGTCGAGCGCTGGCGGATCGAGGCGCTCGTCAGGGCGGGATACGACCTGGAGTCGGCGTCGGAGCTCGCGACCCGAACCGACGTCGATCTCCACCACGCGATCGGCCTGATCGAGCGGGGCTGTCCGCCCGACACGGCCCTGCGCATCCTGCGCTAGCGAGCTCGAGGCGGCACTCCGACGGCCGTCACGGCAGAATCTCCTGTCGTGACGGCCGTACTCGCTTCGATCCCCTCTCCGCACACGAACGTCCTCCACCTGGGGCCGCTCGTGATCCACCTCTACGGGGTCACGCTCCTCGTCGCGATCCTGCTCTGCTGCTGGCTCACCTCGCGGCGCTGGCGGGCCCTCGGCGGCGATCCCGACCTCGTCGTGCGCGTCGCCGTCTGGGGCGTCGCCTTCGGCGTCGTCGGCGCGCGCGCCTACCACGACGTCACCTCCTGGAGCACCGTTCCCGACCCGAAGTGGAAGGGCGTCTTCGAGGTGTGGGAGGGAGGCCTCGGCATCTGGGGCGGCATCCTCTTCGGCGTCCTCGCCGGCATCGTCGTGATCCACCGCGCCGGGCTGCGCGCCGCACCGTTCATGGACGCGGTCGCGCCGGGGATCCTGCTCGCGCAGGGCATCGGGCGGATCGGCAACTGGTGGAACCAGGAGCTCTTCGGCAAGCCGACCTCGCTCCCGTGGGGGCTGCGGATCGATGCCTCGCACGCGGCGGCCTACGAGCCGCACCGGGTCTTCCAGCCGACCTTCCTCTACGAGCTGATCTGGGACGTCGTCGGCGCGGGCGTCCTCATCTGGATCGGCAAGCGCTTCGTCATTCGCGCGCCCGGGCTGTTCGCGCTCTACGTCGTCTGGTACTGCTTCGGCCGCTTCTTCGAGGAGCTCCTCCGCATCGACCCCTCGCACCACCTCTGGGGCCTGCGGCTCAACGCGTGGGTCTCGCTCGTCTGCTTCCTCGCCGGCCTGATCGCGTTCATCCGGATCCAGCGGAACGCGCCCGAGGGGACACCCGGCGGCGGGACGGGCGGCTCGGTGCTGCGTTCGCGCGTGCGGATGCCGAAGCTGCCGCGCCGCACGCGGAAGGTGCCGCCCCCGCCGCGGATGGACATCCCGAAGGGCCGCGTCCGATAGCGACGATAGGTTGGCTGCCGTATGTCGGCGGCCATCTCTGTAGGCGAGCTTCAGCTCGACCTCGACGCGTTCGAGGGGCCGTTCGACCTCCTGCTCACCCTCGTGCTCCGCGAGGAGATCTCGCTCTCCGAGATCGACCTCGCCGAGATCGTGATCGCGTTCGTCACCCGCTGGGCCGAGCGCGAGGGTGTCGACCTCGACTCCTGCGGTGAGTTCCTCGTCCTGATCTCCTCGCTCCTCGAGCTGAAGGCCCGCGGGCTCTTCCCCGAGGAGGAGGTCGAGCTCTCCGAGCTCGAGCCCGAGGCTGCGGCCGAGGAGCTCGCGCGGCGGCTCGCCGAGTACCGCCGCGCCAAGGAGGGCGCCGGCTGGCTCGAGGAGCAGCTCGCCGAGCAGGCCGACCGTTTCTGGCGCCTCGGCCCTGCGCCGCTCGCGCCGCCGCGGCCGGAGCCGACGTTCGCCGCGCAGGATCCCGAGAAGCTCGCCGCGATGCTCCGGCTCCTCGCCGTCGAGCCGCCCGCCGTCTCCACCGCGCACATGGCGCTCCAGTTCCCGCCCGTCTCCCGCTTCGTCGAGCGCTGGCGCAACCTGCTGCGCCGCCGCACGACCGTCGACTTCGACCAGGAGACGGTCGGCCTGACCCGCGTCGAGGTCGCCGTCGCCTTCCTGGCGCTCCTGGAGCTGCGCAAGCAGAACGAGCTCGCGCTCTCCCAGGCCGCGCCGTTCGCCCCCATAAGGATTTCCCGCCCGTCCGCCGAAAGGAGCATGTCGTGGACCGCCCACTCCGCCTGATCTCGACGAACCCGGTCGAGGAGCTCGCCCGCACCGTCGAGGCGCTGCTCGTCGTCGCTTCCGCCCCGCTGACCGTCGCGGAGCTCGCCGAGGCGACCGCAGACGCGACCGAGCGGGTCGGCGCCTCCCTCGAGCTCCTCGGTGAGCGCTACCGCGAAGGCCGCTCCGGCATCGTCCTCGAGCACGTCGCCGGGGGCTACGCCTTCCGTGCCTCCCGCGCAGCCGCCGAGGCATGCGCGCGCCTCTACGAGCGGCCGATCGAGCGCGGCCTCTCGCAGGCCGCCCTCGAGACCCTCGCGATCGTCGCCTACCTCGGGCCCTGCTCGCGCCCCGACATCGCCCGCATCCGCGGCGTCAACGTCGACGGCGTCGTCGCCGGCCTCGTCGACCGCGGCCTCGTCTCCGAGTCGGGCCGCGACGCCGACCTCGGTGCGGTGCGCTATCGCACGACCCCGCTCTTCGAACGCGTCTTCGGGCTCGGCTCGCTCTCGGAGCTGCCGCGCCTCGACGATCTCGGCGCAGACGTCACCGAGATCCGCGGCCGCCTCGAGACGGTCGCCGAGAAGCGCCCCGCCTAGTCGCAGGGCCTGTCGCCGCGCAGCGGGCCTCGTCCGTTAGGGACTGTCCCCGCGCAGCGGGGCCTGTCCCGGCTGAGACGCAGCGGCGGCCAACCGCTCCTGCTCGAGGGCCTGGCCTCCTGGCGCCTGGCCCTCGAGCGGTTTGGCCGTGTCGGTCGGGACTGCCCTGTCGGTTAGGGACTGTCCCCGCGCAGCGGGGCCTGTCCCGACTGAGACGCAGCGGCGGCCAACCGCTCCTGCTCGAGGGCCTGGCCCTTGTGCGGTTTGGCCGTGTCGGTCGGGACAGGCCCCGGCTGGCGCCGGGGACAGTCCCTGGCGCGGTCGCCGCGAGCTGGCCTGGCGTGAGCGTCTCAGCCCGCGGCTGAGACGTGAACCACGGTCGATTCGATCGCTGAGGGCTCGGGGATCGGCTCTCCCGCGTTCTGCAACGCGCTGAGGTGCAACTCGACCGCGACCCGAATCAGCTCTTCGGCTTCGTCACGCGTCTCTGCCACGACTCCGACCCCCGGGAGATCGGGGCAGTAGGCGCCCCATGACTCTCCGTCACGCTCGATGACTGCCAGGTAATCGCTCATGCCTTTGGCCTCCTCGAGCCGGGCTGCAACAGGATGTTAGCCGCGGTTCCTGCGGGAACGTCGAGCCCGGGCTTGCCTGCGATGGTCACCTTCCCGGTCTTCACAGGATGCTCGTATTGGCGGTGACTCCCGCGCTGCGCCACGAGAACCCATCCGTCCCGTTCGACGCGGCGGATGATCTCGCGAAACTTCGTCTGCCGACGCTAGCCCTGGTCGCGTCCGCTGGATAGTCGCTCTTCGAGACATGGCCGCGCTGCCTGGCCTCGGTCGGCTCCGCTACGTTCGCCGTGTGGACGTCACGGAGGAGACCTTCGCGCAGGAGGTCATCGAGCGCTCGGCCGAGCAGCCGGTGCTCGTCGACTTCTGGGCGGAGTGGTGCGGGCCGTGCAAGCAGCTGACGCCGCTTCTCGAGGAGGCGGTCGCCGAGCGTGACATCACCCTCGCGAAGGTCGACGTCGACGCGCACAAGGAGCTGGCGCGCCGCTACGACGTCTCGGGCATCCCGGCGGTGAAGGCGTTCCGCAACGGCGAGGTCGTCGCGGAGTTCGTCGGCGTCCGCTCGAAGCCGAGCCTCGAGGCGTTCCTCGACGAGCTGACGAAGCCGCCGGTCGCCGAGACGCTCGACGACGAGGAGCTGGCGAAGCCGCTCCGCGAGAACGACTACGAGACGGCGTTCGCGGTGCTGCTGCGCCGCGCCGAGGATCCCGAGCGCCGCGAGGAGGCCCGCGAGCTGATGGTCTTGCTCTTCACCGAGCTCGGCCAGGCTCACGAGCTCTCGATCCGCTACCGCAAGCGTCTCGCGACGCTCCTCTACTAGCCACACTGCACGCATGCGACTGAATGCATGGCTGGCGCGGGCGGGAGTCGCTTCGCGGCGCGGCGCGGACGAGCTGATCAAGTCGGGCCGTGTCACGGTCAACGGCCAGGTCGGTCAGCTGAACACGATCGTCGAGCCGCGCGACCAGGTCGCCCTCGACGGCAGGAACCTCGCCAAGCAAGGTCTCGCGTACGTGCTGCTGCACAAGCCGGCGGGGACGGTGACGACCGCCAAGGATCCGCAGGGGCGTCCGACGGTGGTGCAGCTCGTCGACAGCCCCGCGCGCGTCGTCCCGGTGGGCCGTCTCGACGCCGATACGACGGGCGCGCTGCTCCTCACGAACGACGGTGAGCTCGCCAACCGGCTCGCGCACCCCCGCTACGAGATCGACAAGGTCTACGTCGCCGAGGTGCAGGGCGAGTTCGGCGAGGCGGTGCTCCAGAAGCTCCGGCGCGGCGTCGAGATCGAAGGCGGCGTCAGCGCCCCGGCCGAGGCGCGCCGCGTCGGTCGCGGCCGCATCGAACTGACGCTCCACGAGGGCCGCAAGCACCAGGTGAAGTTGATGCTCGCCGCCGTCGGCCACCCGGTCAAGAAGCTGCACCGCCCGAGCTATGCCGGTCTCGAGCTGAAGGGCCTCGCGCCCGGCGCCTCACGCGAGCTGACGCGTGTCGAGATCGAGCGCCTCCGGCGCGCGACCGGCCTGGTGGGTTAGCCGCTTCGTCGTAGGGACAGGTCTTCAGACCTGTCCCTAGCGGGGGACGACGAAGCCCATGCGCTCGTAGAGCTGCGCAAGGGTCGGATCCGCGACCGCCCGGGCCTTCTCGGCGCCGACGGCGAGCATCCGCTCGAGCTCGCCGGGATCGCCGCGGAGCTCGGCGTAGCGCGTCTGGATCGGCTCGAGCAGCGCGATCACGGCCTCGGCGACGTCGCTCTTGAACTGGCCGTAGCCGCCGCCGGCGTAGCGCGCCTCGATCGCGTCGGCGGAGTCGCCGGTGGCCACCGTCAACACGTCGATCAGGTTCGTGACGCCCTGCTTGTCGGCGCCGCGGCGCACCTCGGCGCCGGAGTCGGTCACTGCCGACTTGACCTTCTTGCGGAGGACGTCCGGCGGATCGAGCAGCAGCAGCGTCCCTTGCGGCGTGCCGCCGGTCGTCGACATCTTCTTCGTCGGCTCCTGGAGGTCCATCACGCGCGCCCCGACGGTCGGGTAGACGCCCACGGGGACGGTGAACGTCTCGCCGAAGCGCGTGTTGAAGCGTTCGGCGACGTCGCGGGCGAGCTCGAGGTGCTGGCGCTGGTCGTCGCCGATCGGCACGCGGTCGGCGTGATAGAGCAGGATGTCGCCCGCCATCAGGATCGGGTAGGTGAAGAGCCCGGCGGAGACGAACTCCTGCCGCTCGCCCTTGTCCTTGAACTGGGTC
>CAIYXH010000234.1 GCA_903930195.1 uncultured Actinomycetes bacterium
CGTTCAGCGTCTCGGGCGGCAGCTCGCTCAGGTCGTTCGCGTTCTCGCGCGGCAGGATCACACGCTTCAAGCCGGCCCGTTGGGCGGCGAGGGACTTCTCGCGGATGCCGCCGATCGGGAGTACCTGACCGGTGAGAGTGATCTCGCCGGTCATGCCGACGTCGTCTGCGACCGGCTCGTCGCGCACGAGCGAGGCGAGCGCCGTCGCCATCGTCACGCCGGCCGAGGGGCCGTCCTTCGGCACGGCGCCGGCGGGGACGTGGATGTGGATGTCGTGCGTCTCGAACCAGTCGTCCGGCAGGCCGAGCTCGCTCGTGTGCGTGCGCACCCAGGAGAGCGCGGCGCGCGCGGACTCCTGCATCACCTCGCCGAGCTGGCCGGTGACGGTGAGGTTGCCCTTGCCCGGGTAGGCTGCCGCCTCGATGAAGAGGACGTCGCCGCCCGCGGCGGTGTAGGCGAGCCCGGTGGCGACGCCCGGGTCGGAGGTGCGCCGGCGCACCTCGCCGGTGAACCGGGCCGGGCCGAGCCACTCGTGCAGGCGCTTCTCGTCGACGCGGGTCTTCTGCGTGCGGCCCTTCGCCACCTGGGTCGCCGCCTTGCGGCAGACGTCGGCGAGCCGCCGCTCGAGGTTGCGGACGCCGGCCTCGCGGGTGTACTCGCGGATGATCGCGCGCAGCATCCGGTCGGAGAGCGTCAGCTGCGACCGCTTCAGCCCGGCCGCGCGCAGCTGCTTCGGCAACAGGTAGCGCTTCGCGATCCCGAGCTTCTCGACCTCGGTGTAGCCCGAGAGCTGGATCGTGTCCATCCGGTCGAGGAGCGGGCCGGGGATCGTGTCGAGCGTGTTCGCGGTGCAGATGAAGAGCACCTTCGAGAGGTCGAACGGCAGGTCGAGGTAGTGGTCGCGGAACGTGCGGTTCTGCTCGGGGTCGAGCACCTCGAGCATCGCGCTCGAGGGGTCGCCGCGCCAGTCGGCGCCCATCTTGTCGATCTCGTCGAGGAGGATCACCGGGTTCGTCGAGCCGGCGTCGCGCAGCGAGCGGAGGATCGTCCCCGGCATCGCGCCGATGTAGGTGCGGCGATGGCCGCGGATCTCGGACTCGTCGCGGACGCCCCCGACCGAGATCCGCACGTATCTGCGGCCGAGGGCGCGTGCGATCGACTGGCCGAGCGAGGTCTTGCCGACCCCGGGCGGCCCGACGAAGCAGAGGATCTGGCCCGTGATCTCGTTGCGGAGCTTCGCGACGGCGAGGTACTCGATGATCCGGTCCTTGACCTTCTCCAGGTCGAAGTGGTCGGTATCGAGCACGGTGCGCGCATGCTCGAGGTCGAGGTTGTCCTCGGTGACCTCACCCCAGGGGAGTGTCAGGATCCACTCGAGGTAGGTGCGGATCACGCCGTACTCGGCGGCGGCGCTCGGCAGGCGCTCGAGTCGGGTGAGCTCGCGCTCGGCGGCCTTCTTGACGTCGTCCGGCAGCGTGAGCGCGTCGAGCTGTTCGCCCAGTTCCGCGACCTCGGCCTGTTCCGGGTCGCTCTCCCCGAGCTCCTGTTGGATCGCCTTCAGCTGCTGGCGCAGGAAGTACTCGCGCTGACCCTTGTCCATCTCGGACTGGACCTGCGACTGGATCTTCGAGCCGAGCTCGAACACCTCGACCTCGCGGCTGAGGATCGCCGAGATCGTGCGGAGGCGCTGCTCGACGTCGATCTGCTCGAGGATCGCCTGCCGCTCCTCGGTCGGGAGCGTGCGGAGCGTCGAGGCGACGAGGTGCGCGAGCGCGCTCGGGTCGTCGACGTTCGCGGCCGCGAGCTGCAGCTCCTCGGGGAGGTAGGGCGCTAGCCCGATGATCCGGGCGAACAGGCCTTGCACGTTGCGGACGAGGGCCTTCACCTCGCGGGTGCCGGTGTTCACGTCGGTGAGCGCGGCGAAGTCGCCGACGAGGTACGGATCGTCGGACACGCGGCCGGTCAGCCGGACGCGCTCGAGGCCGCCGACCAGGATCCGCAGCGTCCCGTCGGGGATCTTGATCATCTTGTGGATCACGGCGACGGTGCCGATCTCGTGGATGTCGTCCCAGCCGGGCGCTTCGATCGACGCGTCCTTCGCGGTCACGAGCGCGAGCACGCGATCGCCGGCGACGACATCGTCGATCAGCCGGATCGAGCGCTCCTGCCCGATCGCGAGCGGCATCATCGACTGCGGGAAGACGACGGTGTCCTTGAGCGGCAGGAGCGGCAGCCGCGCGGGGAGCTCGATCTCGGTGTCGTCGTCCTCGGGAAGCTCGAACTCGATCTCGCTCATCCGAGCACCACCGCGATCGCATGGCGGCCGCGCGCCGGGCCGCGGTCGGTGACGGGCAGGGTGATCGTGACGACCCCGTGCTCGTAGCGGGCCTCGGCGCCGGCCGGGTCGACGTCCTCGGGCAGCTGGATCCGCCGCGAGAAGGGGCCGTAGGCGATCTCCATCTGCTGGTAGACGCACCCCTCGACCTTGGGCCGGCGGCGCTCGCCCGCGACGACGAGCGTGCGTTCCCCGACCACGAGCCGGATGCTCGCCGGGTCGATGCCCGGCAGCTCGACGACGACGGTCAGCGCGTGCGGCTCGGCGGTGTGGAAGCTGTCGACGCTCGGGCGGAAGCCCTGACGGGGGCCGGCGTAGCGCGGCCCGCGCCAGACCTCGGAGAAGAGCTCGTCGATCTCGGCCTGGAGCCTGTCGATGTCACGGCGCGGCATGCCGGCTAACGGTAGCCAGGGATCTAGGGTAGGGGTCATGACGCGCCTGTGGATCACGAGCGGCGGCGTGCGCCGGGTCGGCCGGCTCGTCTGGGGCGAGGACGTCGATCCGGAGCTGCGCCCGGTCGTCGCCGTCGACATCGTCGGGGCGTTCGCGATGACCACCCTCTTCCCGTTCATGGGGATCTGGGCGGTCGACCGGCTCGGCGCGTCGCAGGTCGAGCTCTCGTTCGCCTTTCTCGCCGGCGCGCTCGGCGCCATCGGGGCGGGCTACCTCGGCGGTCATCTCTCCGACCACGTCGGCCGCAAGCGCGTGATCCTGACGGGGACGACCGGCCTCGTCGCGGCGCCGATCGTCTTCGCCGTCGTCTCGGGGCACGTGCTCCTGGGCCTTGCCGCGATCGCCTGCGTGAGCATCGTCAACTCGGCGACGAACGGCGCCGAGGACGCCCTGGTCGCCGACCTCGTGCCGCCCGAGCGGCGGGAGCGCGGCTACGCGGCGATCCGCGTGGCGAAGAACCTGGGCGTCTCCTTCGGCCCGCCGGTCGGTGGCCTCCTGCTCCTGGGGTCGGCGTGGTCGCGGCTCTTCGGCGGCGTCGCGGTCATCGCGGCCTGCTCGTGGTTCCTCGCCTGGCGCTTCCTGCCCGCGCGCGGGCGCTTCACCCCCGACGCGCCTCCGGCGCGCGGCTCGTTTGCCGCCGTTCGCCGCGACCGGAGGTTCCTCGCGTTCGCCGGGGCGATGTCGCTCGCATGGATGACCTACGTCGCGTTCGACTCGCTGCTTGCGATCTCGCTCGTCCGCTCCCACGGCGTCGCCCCGGCGGCCTGGGGCCTGATCGTCGTCGTCAACCCGCTCCTCGTCACCTGCGTCCAGCTGCGCCTGACGCGGGCGACCCGCAACGTCGCACCGGCGCTGAAGCTCGCGTTCGCGATGCCGCTGATGGGCGTCCCGTTCGCGTTCCTCACGGTCGCCGACAGCATCCCGGTGGTGGTCGTCCTCGTCGCGGTCTTCGTCGTCGGCGAGATGCTCTGGGTGCCGACCTCGCAGGCGGTCGTCTCGGCGTTCGCCCCTGACGACATCCGCGGCGCCTACATGGGCGTGTTCGGGAGCACCTCGCAGGTGGCGTGGGCGATCACCCCGTTCGCCGGGCTCCAGATCCGCAACGCGTTCGGCGACGCGGCGATGTGGGACACGATCGCCTGTCTCTCGCTCGTCGCGGCGCTCGTCGGCGTGCTCGCCACCCGCGGCCGTGACGTAGCATCGGCGACGGTATGAAGGGGCTCATCTGCGCGGGCGGGTCGGCGACGCGGCTCGCGGAGCTGACGCGCGTGACCAACAAGCACCTGCTGCCGGTGGGCAGCTGGCCGATGGTCTACTACCCGCTTCAGCTCCTCCAGCGTGTGGGCGTGCGCGAGGTGCTGCTCGTCACCAGCAAGCAGCACGCCGGCGACTTCATCGACCTGCTCGGCGACGGCCGGCTGCGCACGCGGGCGACCGACGAGCCACTCTTCGATCTCGACCTCACCTACAAGGTGCAGGTGGAGCCGGGCGGGATCGCGCAGGTCGTCGGGATGGCGCGCGGCTTCGCCGACGGCGACGGGC
>CAIYXH010000235.1 GCA_903930195.1 uncultured Actinomycetes bacterium
GGTGCGCCCGTGCTCGCCTATGACGTGGAGTTCAACCGCGAGGTCACGGCCGGCAATGCTTACTTCTGGTCGGATGCCGCCCAGTTGACCTCACTTTTCGATGGTGTTGCGTCAGGAGAATTCGAGGCACGCTTGGCGCAGTTGCCTGAACTGGGCCGCGACCGAATTCGTCATGCGTACCAATGGGATGCGGTGACATCGGACTACGAGGCCTTGCTACAACGACTGGTGTCGAGGCCATGACGGGAGTCGCCGCGCTCATCGTCACACACAACGCGGAGTCGTGGATCGAGAAGACACTGGCGAGTGTTCTGGCCCAGGAACGGCAGGCCGACTCGATCATTGTGGTCGACGACAGGTCGACGGACAGCACACGCGACATGGTGAAGGCCCTGGCGCCATCAGCGGTGCTACTGGCTTCGCGATCGGCAGCCGATGACGCGATCACGCGTACGGCGCACAACTTTGTGCAAGGTGCGGAACATGCAAGCACGATGGATTGCGACATCGTGGTTCTCGGCGATCACGACGACACATGGCATCCGGGTCGAATCGCACACCAAGCGGCACTTCTCGAGCGTGAGCAGTCCTTGGCGATGGTGTCCAGCGACGGACTATTGGCGTACGAGGTCGCGGCAGTCGCGGGTGAGCCCACGCGTCTGCGCGAGGCTTTCCCCGTCGACCCGGACTTCGGCACGTGGCCGCACGAACAGCAGTTCGCCTACACGTTGGGGCATTCAGTGGCCACAGGTGGTGCGAGCGCGATTCGAGTCTCGCGCCTGGCGCCGGCTCTCGTCCCGCCACTCGGGTGGTTGCACGACCGGTGGTGGAGCCTGGCGTCGTGCGTGGTGGGCGGCATGCTCGTGGACCCACAGGCGGTCATCGACTATCGCGTGCGGGAAGGCCAGCAGGTGGGCATCGACCGCGGTCGACAGGCGAGATCGGGAGCCGGCCGCGCTCTTGGCAGCCTCAGACGAGCTCCGCAATTGCTGTCGCGGGCACGCGATCTGCGAGCCGGGCTCATGCCGCTGGCCACCTCGGGGACCATGCAGCAGGCGCTGTCGCTGCGCAACATTGCGCGAGCAGCGCGCTAGACGTCACGCGCGCGCAGCGCGCTAAGCCTCACGTGCTAAGCCGGCGCGTTTCCCAAGTGCGTGACGCACACCTGCAAGGTCGGGGAATCGATACCGCGGTACGGCACCGCGGTGCATTCGGGAACGCCCGCGGCGATAGATGCCGGTAGCGATTGCCAGAACGCGTAGATCTGGTCTTTGGAGGGTGCATACATCGCGATCGCGGTGGGCTCGAGTTCGTGCAGGTGATCGCTGTCGCCGGGTTGGAACGTGTCGTTGCCCGTGACGAGGTTGTACTTGCCCCACAGCTGCATTCCGGCAGCCCCTGCTCCAAGGCGCGCGCTGTCGGTCCACAGTGCGATCCGGTCGGTGTCCTTGCTGTGGTCGAGTACCCAGTGCTCTGCTTCGATGTTGGACTTCTGCAGCAGACTCGCCTCGAAGTTCACGTACGCCGCACGCAAGGGGTACTGGCCGTAGGTGCCCAAGAGTCCGCGGCCGTTGGCCATGAACTGGCCGATGACCGCAATGCCAACCAAGCACACGATGACGGCGATGCCGACCAGGATGCGTTCCCACTGCTGTGCCGCCACAGGGGCGAGGGAGATCGCGGCTATGCCGCCCATGAGAGCCACGACCGCAACGGCGAGAAGCACACCGGTGAACGTTCTACGCGGAAGCATCGGCTTTCCTGCGGGCGTGACGTCCGGGCGCGAGTGCGGCGTCCGCCTCGGTGTCGGGCTCGGCCTCCGGCTCGGAGATGGTGCCCGGTGCCTCGACCGCGGTCTCGGCGAGCGAGCGGAGGCAGTGCTTGAGGTCGTAGAAGACAAGGCCGACCGTCGGGTCGGGACGGGTCGTCGCGACGATCGCACGCCCGGCGCGCCGCACCATGAAGACGCTCCCCTCGAGCGTCGCCACCTCGAGCTGGGCGACATCGGGCAGCCCGCGCAGCCGGCGGAGCGCCTCGGCCTCGTCGAGCAGGGCCGTCACGACCGCCGCGAAGCGCGCGGCGGCAGCGTCGTCGAGCGTCGAGGCGAGCAGCGAGCCGTCGGCCTCGACGACTGCAACGTCGATGACCTGAGACGAGATCTCCGTGAAATCCGCGATGGCCTGGGCCGCATCCATGCACCTGAGCATACTGCGGTCGGATGGCCCTGATCCTGCGTAAGTTCTTCGCCGACCTGGGGACCCACCTCGCGGCGATGATCGCCTACTTCGCACTCCTCTCGTTCGTGCCGCTGCTCCTGCTCTCGCTGGCGCTCCTTGGCGCCGGCCACCAGGCAGACCAGGGCTCGTTCTTCGTCCACGAGCTCCACCGGACGTTCCCCAGCACCTCGCTCGACAAGATCATCGATGCCGTCCAGGCGATTCGCCAGAACGCGAAGGCCCTCGGCGCAGTCGGCGCGGGCTTCCTGCTCTGGTCGTCGCTCTCGCTCTTCAGCGTGCTCGAGAGCGCGTTCAACATCGTCTACGACCGGCCGAACCGGCCGTTCCTGCGCGGGAAGGCCCTGGCCCTGCTGATGATGGTCACCTCACTCGCCTTCCTCTGGGCCTCGCTCGTCGCCGGCTCCCTCGGCGGCGAGATCCTCAAGCGCTACGCCGGCTTCCAGGACGAGGGCACGACCGCGACCGCGCTCTCGATCGTCGCCTCGCTCATCGGCTTCTTCGTCTTCCTGGCCTCGGCGTACGTCGTGCTGACGAACGACCACATGAGCTGGGGCGAGGTCACGCCCGGCGCCGCGGTTGCCGCAGTCGTGCTCGAGGCGACGTTCCAGTTCCTGCCCGCCTTCGTGCACCTCTCGAAGCACAACCCGGTGCTGCAGACCCTCTCCGGGCCGGCCGTGCTCCTGGTCTGGCTCTACGTGATGGCGAACGTGATCGTGCTCGGCGCCGAGGTGAACGTCATTCGCCGCGATCGATCGCGGCAAGAAGCTCTCTGACCGCCTGCGCGCGGTGCGAGTGGGCGTTCTTCCAGTCGTCGCCGAGCTCCGCGACGGTCTGGTCATGTCCGGCGGGCACGAGGATCGGGTCGTAGCCGAAGCCCTCCGAGCCGCGACGGGCGGGCGCGAGCTCGCCCTCGAGCGTGCCCCGTCCGTGCAGCTCGCGTCCGTCGGGCGCGATCGCAACGAGCTCGGAGACCATTCGCGTGCGGCGATCCGTCTCCGGCGCCATCCGCTCGAGGAGGGCGTCGGCCTGGTCGCGGCCGGGCGCCCAGCGGGCCGAATGCAGCCCCGGGGCGCCGTCGAGCGCGGCGCACTCGATCCCCGAGTCCTCGCCGAGCACCCAGACGTCGGCAGGAGCCCGTCCGCGGGCGAAGCGCGCCTTGATCAGGGCGTTCGCACGATAGGTCGTTCCGTCCTCGGGCGGGTAGTCGTCGGCGCCGAGCGCCTCGAGCGTCCAGTCGGGCAGGAGGACGAGGAGCTCCTCGAGCTTGTGCGCGTTGCCCGTGGCGACGACGGCCCGCGTCACAGCGGGACGGCGATCGCCTCGGCCTGGCGCAGCGCGAGCTCGTCGATGCCGCCCGCTGCCAGATCGAGGAGGCCGTCGAGCCGCGCCCGGTCGAACGGGACGCGCTCTGCGGTCGCCTGTACCTCGACGAACTCTCCGTTCCCGGTCATGACGACGTTCAGGTCGACGTCGGCGCTCGAGTCCTCGACGTAGTCGAGATCGAGCAGCGAGACGCCGTCGACGACGCCCACCGAGACCGCGGCAACCGAGCCGACGAGCGCCTTCGAGAGACCGAAGCGGTCGAGCGCGCGACGGGCAGCCACGTACGCGCCGGTGATCGCCGCGCAGCGGGTGCCGCCGTCTGCCTGGAGCACATCGCAGTCGAGATGGACGGTGCGCTCGCCGAGTGCCTCGAAGTCGACGACACCGCGGAGCGCGCGTCCGATCAGGCGCTGGATCTCGACGGTGCGCCCGCCCTGCTTGCCGCGGGCGGCTTCGCGATCGGTGCGCTCGCCCGTGGACGCGGGGAGCAGCGAGTACTCAGCCGTCATCCAGCCGCGGCCCGAGCGATGCAGCCAGCGCGGCACGCTCTCGACGACGCTCGCCGTGCAGAGGACACGCGTGCGGCCCTGCGACCAGAGCACCATCCCGTGCGGCTGCTCGAGGAAGGTCGGATCGAACGCGACGTCGCGGAGCTGGTCGACGCGGCGGCCGTCGTGACGCGTGCCGCTCACGCCGCTGCCCTCTCGAGATCGCCGACGGCGACACGGCGCACCTCGCCGAGCGGGAGCTGCAGGAAGCGCTCGCCACGGGAGCGGAACGTCTCGGGATCGCCGGTCGTGAGGAAGCGGTACTCACCGATGCGGGTGCGCTCGTTCTCCCAGCCCTTGCGCGCGAGCGTGTCCGCAACCTCGCGCGCCGTCTCCTCGGCCGAGAAGACAAGGGTCACGTCGCGGCCGAAGACGCGCTGCAGCACGGGGCGGATCAAGGGGTAGTGGGTGCAACCGAGGATCACGGTGTCGCAGCCTGCCTGCTTCAGCGGCTCGGCGTACTCGACAACCGCATCGACCGTCTGCTCGCCGGCCTCGATCAGCGGCACGAGCCGGGGGCAGGCAACCGCCGTGAAGCGGACGCTCGCGTCGAGCGTCCGCACGAGCTGCGCGTAGCGTCCGGCGGCGACGGTGGCCTCGGTCGCGAGCAGCCCGATCCTCCGGTTGCGCGTCGTGCGGACGGCCGCGGCGGCCTCGGGCGTGATCACGCCCACCACGGGAACCTGCAGCACCTCCTGCAACCCGGGCAGCGCGGCGGACGTCGCGGAGTTGCACGCGACGACGATCAGCTTCACCCCGCAGGTCTCGAGGTAGCCGCCGATCTCGTGGGCGAAGCGGCGGATCTCGGCGACGGGCCGCGGACCGTACGGCAGCCGCGCGTGGTCGCCGAGATAGACGAAGTCCTCATTCGGCATCGTCACGAGACACTCGTGCAGGACGGTCAGGCCCCCGACGCCCGAGTCGAAGACGCCGATCGGACGCGCATCCATCAGGCCAGTGTATTTCTAGTCCCGGTCATGGCCGCCCCTGTCCGCATCGGGATCTGCTCCTTCGCCGACGACGCGCTCGTCAACCACTGGTACCCGCCGGGCACGCCGCCGAAAGCACGGCTGCCGCTCTACGCCGAGTCGTTCTCGACGGTCGAGATCGATTCGACCTTCTACGGCATGCCCGCCCGCTCGACCGTGCAGGGGTGGGCCGACCGAGTGCCTGACGGCTTCGTCGTCCACGTCAAGGCCTTCGGGCTGATGACGCGCCATCCGGTGCAACCGAACCGCCTCCCGCCCGAGCTCCGCGAGGGGCTGCCGCTCGACGCCCGCGGTCGCATCGACCGCCCGTCACCCGAGCAGCGCGCGACGGTGTTCGCCGCCTTCGTCGACGCGCTCGAGCCGCTGCGGAGCCAGGGGAAGCTCGGCGGCATCCTCTTCCAGCTCCCGCCGTACCTCGACCGCAAGCCGGCCGTGTTCGACTACCTCGTCTGGGCGCGCGAGCAGCTCGCCGGCCTGCCGGTGCTCGTCGAGTTCCGCAACCGCTCGTGGTTCGACGAGCGGGCCTTCCCCGAGGTGCTGCGCTTCCTCGAGGAGCACGACCTCGCCTACGTCTCGGTCGACGCGCCGCACCTCGACGCGGCGAACGTCCCGCGCACGATCGTGGCGGCCACCTCCCCGCTCGCCTACGTCCGCTTCCACGGCCGGAACGCGCTGACCTGGAACACGAACCGCGGCAGCCCGGCCGAGCGCTTCGACTACCTCTACGGACGGGACGAGCTGCACGAGTGGGTCGCGCCGCTGCGCGAGCTCTCGGGCGAGGCGGAGGAGGTCTACGCCTTCTTCAACAACAACAACCAGACCGACGGCGTCGCCCAGGCGCCCGCCGGCGCAGCCTTGCTGCACGAGCTGCTCGAAGACGACGGCATTCCCGTCGGGTAGAAGAGTGTCGATGCGCGTGCTCGCCGTCACCCATGGCCCCGATGTCCGCGCCGAGCTCTTCGGCGAGGTGATCCGCGCGGACGGGCACGAGCTCGTCGAGTGGGAGATCTCCGGCGGCGGGCGCGCCGATGTCGACATGGACGCGGTGATCGTCTTCGGCGGCCACCAGAACGTCGGCGAGGAGGAGCGCTTCCCCTGGCTCGAGAGCGAGTACGGCCTCCTCCGCAGCTGGGTGCGCGACGAGATCCCGCTCCTCGGCATCTGCCTGGGCGCGCAGACGCTCGCTCATGCATGCGGCGCCTGGGTCGGCCCGGCGCCCGCCCGGCAGGCGGGCTTCCTCGACGTCGAGCTGACCGAGGCGGGCCGCGCCGACCCGGTGCTCGGGGTCTTCCCGCCGCGGTTCGAGGCGTTCGTCGGGAACGGCTACGCCTTCGCGGTGCCCGATGGTGCCGTCGAGCTCGCAACGTCGGTGCCGCAGTCGCAGGCGTATCGCGTGGGCGCGCGCGCCTGGGCCGTGCAGTTCCATCCCGAGATCCACGGTGCCCAGGCGCTTCGCTGGTGGGACGACGACCCCGACCCGCCGCGCCCCGTCGTCGAGATCGCGCGCGAGCTCGACGGGAAGCTCGACGCATGGCAGGCGCTCGGCAGTGCGATGTGCCGCGCGTTCCTGGCCGAAGCCGCGCGCGGCTGAGAGCACGCACCGCTCCGAGCGACGCACGGGGACCGGCCTCAGGCCTGTCCCGATCGAACGCCGACAACGCGCACCGCTTCAGGCGGGACAGGCCCCGGCGAACGGGGGCGCTTAGCCCGGTTCGGAGCCCGTGACGAGCGGGTGGTCGGTGCGCGACCACTCGTGCCAGGAGCCGGCGTAGTTCCGGGCCCGGTAGCCGAGACGTGCGAGCAGCTGGACGGCCATCGCCGAGCGGGAGCCGCTGTGGCAGTAGGCGACGATCTCGGCGCCCGGCTCGGCACCGAGTCGCGCGTTTACCTGCTCGTGCGTCATGTCGACCATCTCGCTCACGTCGAAGTTGACGGCGCCCGGGATATGGCCCTGGCGCGGATCGCAGGGGGCGCCGAACGAGCCGTCGTACTCTTCGGGCCGGCGCACGTCGACGACGATCACCGAGCCGAGGCGCTCCGCGAGCTCGGCGACGTCGATGTCGCTCACGCGAGCCCCATCACGGTCGCGATCGAGGTCAAGAGCTCAGCCGACGGCGGCAGCTCGGCGGGAACCTCCGCCGTGCGCGCGACGCGCCGTACCTCGTCGGGATTCGCTCCCGTGACCCGCGCCACGATCGTCGGGTTCGCGGCGAGCGCCAGCTCGTCGACCTTCGACAGCGGCCCGTACCAGGTGGGCACGGAGAGGTACTCGTCGACCATGAGGCCATTGTCGTAGAGACGGAAGCGCACGACGGCGCTCTCCTCGTCGGCGAGCACCACAGCAAACGCCCCGAGGCGCTCGGAGAGCTCCCGCGCCAGGCGCGACTGCGCCTCGCGATCCGTGTCGAGCACGGGATCGGTGATGCGGATCCAGCCGTTCGGCAGCGTCTCGACGACGGCGCCGTCGATCCGCGGGACGAACTCCGCGACCGCACGCTCGACCGAGACGCGGTCGCTCGTCTGGACGTGGGTCGTCGCGTGCGACGGAGCCGGGGCCGTGCGCCCGAGGCGGGAGGCGAGCGCCGAGACGGGCGCGGCATAGACGATCTCCGCCGGCGCGAAGCCGAGCCGCTCCCAGACGGTGCGGGCGACCTCATTGGCGGCGACCGTGCCGAGCGAGACGTGCTCGACGCCCGCGGCCTGGGCGCGTTCGACACCCTCGCGCAGGAGCGCCGTCGCGACGCCCTGACGCCGGGCTGCGGGGCGCACGTAGATCGTCTCGACATGCCAGCGGCCGGCCTGCACCGCAGCGAGCTCAGCGAAGCCGACCGGCCCGGTCTCGTCCTCGGCGACGACCACGGCGCCATGCTCCATGCTCGCGCGTAGCGCCGCCCAGTCGACGTCCCAGGTGTCCGGGCCGAAGCCGTCGGGCGCCGGCACCTCGGCCTCGAATTCGAGCCAGAGCTCGTGCAGGAGCGCTTCGTCGGCGCTCGTCGCCTCGCGGATCGTCACGGCGTTCGCGCCCCGGCGAGGAGGTAGTGAGCCGAGAGGTTCTGGAACGGATCGAGCAGCGAGCCGACGGCGTGCACATCGAGACCGTAGAAGAGATCGACCGCCTTCCGCAGCGCGAGGTCGCCCGTGGGCCAGGCCCGCGGCCGTGCGAGGTGGCGGCCGAGGAACCACTCGGCCGTCCACGGCCCCAGCCCGCGGATCGCGACGAGCCGCTCGCGCACGTCGGCATCGTCGAGCGAGAAGAGCGCCTCGAGGTCGAGCTCCGACCGTGCGAGCCCGACCACATAGGCCGCCTTCGGGCGCGAGAAGCCGACGGCGACGAGCTCCGCCTCGTCGAGTTCTGCGACCCGCTCCCGCATCGGGAAGGCGTGGGCAACGCCTGCCCCCACGCCGAACGCGGCGATGAAGCGGCTCCGGATCGCCGAGGCCGAAAGCAGCGAGACCTGCTGCGCCGTGATCGAGGTGACGAGCGCCTCCCACGGGTCGGGCACGACCGGCGGACGCAGCCCAGGCAGCCGGTCGACCAGCTCGCCGAGCACGGGCCTGCCACGAGCCCAGTCGCGGAAGCCCTCGAGGTCATGCTCAACCCCGAGCAGCTTCTCGACAACCGGCCCGGTCACCGCATCGAGCGGCTCGACGTCGACTCCGCCCGCTGCAGCACGGAGCGTGACGAGCCGGCCCTCGACGACCCGGTGCAGTGCGTCGTCCACCCAGCGATTCGCGAGGTCGTCGCCGAAGCTCCGGAACCGCTCCGTCGAGAGCGTGAAGTCGTACGGCTCAGGAAAGCGCAGCAGCAATGTCGTCGAACGTCGCGAACGGCTCCCACGGCGCGCCCTGCTCGTCGAGGTACTCCCCGAGCCGCGGCAGCGCGAAGACGCGGTCGGCAGCGAGCGCCGCGCAGCGGTCGGAGTACCCGTCGCCGACGTAGACGAGCGGACGCCCCTCCGGCAGGTAGCGCCGCTTGCAGAGATCGCCGCAGACGGGGCAGGGCGTCTCGTCGCGCCAGTGGATCCGCCAGCCGTCCGGGCGCGGGTCGAGCCGGTTCGCGACGAGCTCCGCCTCGAGCCCCTCGCGGGCCAGGATCGGCTCGATCGTGTCGACGAAGCCGCCGGAGAGGATCAGCGGGCGATACCGCGCGAGCAGCTCGCGAAACCCTGCCCGCAGCTCGACCTCGTCGAGCAGAAACTGCCGCGCCTCGGCGAACGGCGCCTTGATCGTCGCGAGCTCGAGCTCCATCACCTCGCGGTAGGACCGCGTCGTCCCGAGCGAGCCCTCCATCGCCGAGAAGACCTCGCCGTCGCCGTAGCGCTCGAGCAGCATCCACTGCGAATCGTGGACGGTGATCGTTCCGTCCCAATCGACCACAAGTTGTCCGGGGGGTGCTAGAAAGGACATCGCGTGGACGCTACCTCCCGGACCTCGCGCCTCGTCCTCTGCCTCGCGGCAGGACTGGCTGTACTCGCAAGCGGCGGGGCGAGCGCGTTTGCCCGAACGTCGGCCGCGCAGACGAACGACATCCAGCCGGCGTGGTCGCCGGACGGCACGAAGCTCGCCTTCTCGGGCCTCGTCGGGAAGAACCAGGAGATCTACGTGATCGGCGCGACGGGCTCGGGCGAACGCGCGCTGACCCACGGCACACCCAGCCACCTCGATCCCGACTGGTCGCCCTCCGGCAAGCAGATCGCGTTCTCGCGGCTCGACATCGTCGGCGGCCAGACGGTGAGCGGCCAGGTCTACGTCGTGGGTCCCACCGGCGGCGGGCTGCGCCGGCTGAGCGGCAGCGGCGGCTCCTCCGACGAGGTCTTCAGCTGGTCGCCCACGGGCAAGCAGCTCGCCTTCGAACGGATCGTGGCCGGCGTCGGCGCGATCTACGTGATGAACGCGAACGGCTCCGGCCAGCATCGTCTCACGCCCGCCGGCGACGACGACTACCTCGCCTCGTGGTCA
>CAIYXH010000236.1 GCA_903930195.1 uncultured Actinomycetes bacterium
ACTGCACGATGATCGAGACGTTCGTGACGTAGGTGAGCGCCCAGACGAGCGAGAAGGTGTTGAGGATCGCCGCGATCGCGACGACGAGCGGCATCAGCACGGCGGGCAGCGTCCCGAAGACGAAGAAGAGGATCACGAGTGCGCCGGCGCCGCCGATCATCCCCTCGACGAGCACGCTCGGACCGCCCGTCCCGCCCGAGGCTGCCACCTCCAGGGCTGTGACGCCGGTGACCGACGCCTGCACGCCCTTCGGCGTGTTCGCGGCGACGGCCTTCTGCACGAGGTCGGGGTGCACGGAGGTGCTGAAGTCAGCTTCGCCCGGCGGATAGATCTCGGCGAAGGCGGTGTGGCCGTCCTTGGAGAGGTAGGCGCCGCTGCCCGTTGTCCAGTACGACGAGACGCGGGAGCCCGGGTCGATCTTCGCGCCCGCCTCGACAGCCTTCTCCAGGCCGGCGACCTTGGTGATGTCGCCGGAGGAGTGGAAGACGGCGACGAGCGGCGGGTTCTCGCCCGAGCCGAAGACCTTGAGCGTCTGCTGGTTCGTCTCGTAGCCCGAGTAGCCGGGGATCGAGAAGCTCTGGTACCAGCGCTTCGAGACCTGGCCGGCCGAGAAGGCGCCGAAGACCGTGAGGACGATCCAGACGCCGATGACGAGGCGGCGGCGGCGGACGACGAAATGGGCGAGGCGCTCGAGCATGGCCGCTACCATAGTGATCGAACGATCAGGCGTCAAATCATTCGATGTCTAAGAAGTTATGACATTCTGGGGGTAGTCGTGAACGTCCCGAAGCACCGGATCCCGCCGCTTGCGCGCGAGCTCGTCTTCACCGCGAAGGCGATGCGCGAGGCGTTCGAGGCGGCGCTTGCCGCCGAAGGGGCGACGCTCGGAACCTGGGTCGTGCTCAGCGCGCTCAGCGACGTCGGGCTCGTCAGCCAGGCTGCGCTCGCGAGCCACGTCCACCTCGAGGGCGCGACGATCACGCACCACATCGACCGGCTCGAGGCGGCCGACCTCGTCCGCCGCACCGCCGATCCCGACGACCGCCGGGTGCGCCGGCTCGAGCTGACCGAGGAGGGCCGCGCGCTGCACCAGCGCCTGCTCGTCGGCGTCGCCAAGCTCGAGCAGATGGTGATGGGCGGGCTGAGCAGCGACGACCGGGAGACCCTGGAGCGCGTCCTCGGGACGATCCAGGAGCGGCTCGGGCAGCTCGCCGCTACCGACGGAACGTCTGGCGCAGGACCCGGATCCCGGTCATGACCAGCGTCCGCACGTAGAGCAGGACCGAGCGGTCGGCGACCCACTCGAGGTCGTGCGCGAGCTTCTCGGCCATCGAGGTCTCGTAGCCGCGCCGCACCTGGGCGAAGCCCGTCAGCCCCGGCCGCACGACGAGTCGCTGCCAGTAGGACGGCAGGTCGGTCGCGAGCTCCGAGAAGAACCGCGCCCGGATCGGCCGCGGCCCGACGAACGACATCTCCCCGACGAGGATGTTCAGCAGCTGCGGCACCTCGTCGAGCTGTGAGGCCTTGAGCCAGCGGCCGAGCCGGGTGTACTCGGCCTCGGTGCGGCGGACGAGCTCGTCACCGAGGTACGGGCCGAGCCGGCTCTCGGCGTCGCGGCGCAGCGTGCGGAACTTGCGCATCGTGAAGAAGCGGCCGTGACGGCCGACTCGTTCCCCTCCGTAGAGGACAGGACGGCCGCTCGTGACCAGCATGACGAGCGCGATCAGCGCGGCGATCGGCAGGAGCACGAGGCCGAAGAGGGAGGCAAGCAGGATGTCGAGCGCGCGGAGCTCGGCATCGATCCGGCGGTGGGGCGTGGCGGCCGCGAGACGCTTGAAGCCCGTGACGAACGTGTCCTCGCGCTCGATGGCCCCCACGTTCCGATGGTAGACCTGCCGTATGAGTGTCCTCGGCATCGACCACGTCCAGCTCGCCGCGCCCGCCGGTCGCGAGGCCGACGCGCGCCGGTTCTTCGGCGAGCTGCTCGGGATGGAGGAGCTGCCGAAGCCGGAGGAGCTCCGCGCCCGCGGCGGCTGCTGGTTCAGCGCCGGGACACAGGAGCTGCACGTCGGCGTCGAGGATCCGTTCGCGCCGCAGCGCAAGGCGCATCCGGGCTTCGTCGTCTCCGACCTCGACGCGATCCGCGCTCGCTTCACTGCCGCCGCCGTGGCCTACGAGGACGACACGAAGATCGCCGGCGTCGACCGCCTCTTCGTCGCCGACCCGTTCGGCAACCGGCTGGAGCTGCGCCGGGCGTAACGCAGGTCGGGACTGGCCTCCGGCCTGTGCCGACTGAGCCGGTGCGAGCTGTCGGAGTTCGATCGGGACGGGCCGGAGGTAAGTCCCTACGCGTGACCTATAAGCTCTCGTTATGGACACGAAGCAGTTGGCGGCGTTTTGCACTGTCGTCGAACGGCGGTCGTTCTCGCAGGCCGCCGAGCGCCTCGGCGTGACGCAGCCCGCCGTGAGCCTGCAGGTGCGGGCGCTCGAGAAGCGCCTGGGCGTCCAGCTCCTGGACAGATCGGGCCGGCGCGTCGAGCCGACCGAGGCGGGGATGCGGCTCTACCGCGGTGCGCAGCGGCTGCTCGCACTCGAGGAGCAGGTCTTCTCCGAGGTCACCCACGAGGCCGGCGAGGAGCTCTCGGGCACGTTCCTGATCGGCGCCTCGACGGGGCCGGGCGGGATCGTCATGGCGCACCTCCTCTGCGAGTTCCAGGGCCTCCATCCCGACCTGCACGTCGTCCTCTCCGTCTTCGACACGCAGACGATCGTCGAGCGCGTCGCGACGCGCGAGCTCGAGCTCGGCGTCGTGGGCGCCGCCCGGCGGCACCGCGGTGTCGTCTTCGAGCCGTTCCTGCGCGACGAGGTGATCCTCGCCTGCCCGCCCGACCATCCCTTCGCCGGCAAGACGATCACGCTCGACGAGCTCCGCGAGGGGCGGCTGATCGTGATGCAGGAGGGCGCCGGCGTGCGTCAGTTGATCGAGGACGAGCTCCGTCCGCGCGGCATCCGCCTGCGCGACCTCGGCGTCAAGCTCGAGCTTGGCCTGCAGGAGTCCGTCTCGAGCGCGGTGCGTGCGGGCTACGGCGTCACCTTCATCTCGCGCACCTCCGTCGAATCCGATCTCGCGTCGGGCGCGCTCGTCGAGGCGCGTGTCGCCGATCTCGAGCTCGAGCGCGACGTCTACCTCGTGCGCGGCGCGGGCCGCGCCGAGACGCGGGCGGCGCACGCGGTCGTAGACTTCGCGAAGGAGCGGATCGCGCGGTGATCGTCCGCTGGTCGCTCGCCGACCTGCCCGAGGTGCTCGCCGAGCTCGGGATCGCGCGTCCGTTCCTGATCGCAAGCCCTCGCTTCGCCGACACCGTCGACCTCCCGGTCGCGGGACGCTGGACGGAAGTCCCGTCGCACCGCGTCGTCCCGGCGCCGGACGCCGACGGCATCCTGGCCGTCGGCGGTGGCTCGGCTGTCGATACGGGCAAGGCTGTCTCGTCCATGACGGGCCTGCCGCTCGTCTCCGTCCCAACGACGTACTCCGGCGCCGAGTGGACGGGCTTTTTCGGCGTGCGGACGCCCGAGCGCGTGATGGTCGGGGGCGGCGGGGGCGCGCACATCGGCGCGATCGTCTACGACGTCGACCTGACTCTCACCCTCCCGCGTGCCGAGACCGTCGGCACCGCGCTGAACGCGCTCGCCCACTGCGCCGAGGCGCTCTACGTGCGTCCGAGCGCGCAGAGCGACGCGGTCGCGCTTGCCGGGGCCGAGCGGATCGCCCGCGCGCTCCCGGTAGTCGTCGCGAATCCGGGGGACGCCGCCGCGCGCACGGAGCTCCTGCAGGGCGCGGCGAACGGCGGCGAGGCGCTTGCGCTCGCGGGACTCGGTCTCGGCCACGCGATGGCGCAGGCACTCGGCGGGCGCTACGGCCTGCCACACGGCGCGATGAACGCGCTGACGCTGCCGCCGGCGCTGCGTTTCAACGCTCCGGTGGCTCCCGAGGCCGTTGGCCGGTTCGCCGCCGCGATCGGCGCCGCTGACGCCGCCGTGGGTGCATTCGCGCTCGCCGAGCTCGGCGGCTTCACGCACCTGGCGCCGTTCGGGGTGCCCGAGTCGGATCTTCCGGCCGTGGCCGTCCAGACCGAGGCGCGGCCCGGCAACATGGCGAATCCGCGTCCGGCGACCGCCGCCGAGATCGAAGCATTGCTCCGCTCCATTTTCTAGCTTTAAAATCGACTCGGTATACATAACGAGAGCTAATCCCCGGGATTAGCGATTTGGTACCTTTTCTGCAGATGGCCGAGGCCCTGTTCGACGTGCTCGTGGTGGGAAGCGGAGCGGCCGGTCTGGCCGCTGCGGTCACTGCCGAGCGCGCAGGCGCCCGCGTGGCCGTTGCGACGAAGGGCTCGCTGCAGGCGAACAACTCCTCCAAGGCGCAGGGCGGCATCCAGGCCGCGTTCGGGCCCGAGGACTCGCCCGAGCAGCACGCCGCCGACGTGATGGCCTCGTCACACGGCACCGCCGACCCGGCGCTCGTCGCAGCGCTGACAGGCGACGCTCCCGAGGCGATCCACTGGCTCGAGGAGCTCGGCTGCACCTTCACCCGGGAGAACGGCGGCTACCGCCTCGCGCGGTGCGGCGGCGCGACGCAGAAGCGGCTGCTCCAGGTGGGCGACCGCACCGGCCACGCGATCACGAAGAGCCTGCGCGACGCCTGGAACGGCGGCAACGGCACCTCGTTCGAGAACGCGCCGCTCTCCGAGCTCGAGCCCGGCCCGAACGGCTGGCGCGCCCGCGTGGGCGGCGAGCTCGTCGAGGCGGGGACGGTCGTCCTCGCCGCCGGGGGACGCTGCTTCGCGGTGGCGCTCGAGCGCGGCGAGCTCTCGACGAACCACCCGAACGCGACCGGCGAGGTGACCCAGCTCGCGCTTGCGCTCGGCGCCGACTCGCGCGACCTCGACGCGCTCCAGTACCACCCGAACGGCGGCTCCTGGCCCGAGAACATGCAGGGCTACTCGATCCCCGAGACGACGCGCGCCTACGGCGCCGTGCTGTTGAACGCCGACGGCGAGGAGTTCACGGATTCGCTCGGTGCGCGCGACGTCGTCAGCCAGGCGATCGTCGACGAGGTGGGCAAGGGGAAGGGCGTCGAGACGCCCGACGGACGTCCCGCCGTCTACCTCGATACGACGCGGATCGCGCCCGACGACGCCGAGATCTCGCTGCCGTACATGCTGCGTCGCTACCGTGCCGCAGGCATCGATCCGCTGGCCGAGAAGCTTCTCACCTACCCCGTACTCCACTACCAGAATGGTGGGCTCGTGATCGACACCGACTCCGAGACGACCCTCGAAGGTCTCTATGCCTGTGGCGAGATCGCCGGGGGCACGCACGGCCGCAACCGGATGATGGGCAACAGCCTGCTCGAGTGTGTGGTCTTCGGCCGCCGCGCCGGCCGCGCCGCCGCGCTGAAGGCTGCCGCATGAGCGCCCCGTTCGATCTCGGGCTGCCGCCGCGCACCGGCGGGCTCACCCACGTGCTCGACAAGGGCCTCGGCCCGCGGGGCTGGGAGGACGTCCTGGAGATGGCGGGGGAGCACATCGACATCGTCAAGCTCGGCTGGGGCACCTCGTACGTCACCGCGAACCTCGACCGGAAGCTCGCTGTGCTCCGCGCGGCCGACAAGCCGGTCGTCATCGGGGGCACCTTCTTCGAGGCCGTCTACTCGAAGGGCAAGCTCGACGAGTACAAGCGCTGGCTCGGGGAGCTCGGCCTCACGCACGTCGAGATCTCGGACGGTGTGATCGACCTGCCGCGCGAGCGCAAGCTCGAGCTCGTCGCCGAGTTCGCCCGCGACTTCACCGTCCTCTCCGAGGTCGGCTCCAAGGATTCGTCCGTCGAGTACACCGCGGCCGAGTGGACCTCCTGGCTCCAGGAGGAGCTCGCTGCCGGCGCCTGGAAGGTGATCGCCGAAGCGCGCGAGGGCGGCACCGCCGGCATCTTCGACTCCTCCGGGGGCATGCGCACGGAACTCGTCGGCGAGATCGCCGCTGCGGTGGGGCTCGAGCACGTGATCTTCGAGGCGCCGTCGAAGGCGTCGCAGGCCTGGTTCATCAAGCAGTTCGGTCCCGCGGTCAACCTCGGCAACATCCCGCCCGAGGAGGCCATCCCGCTCGAGACGCTGCGGCTCGGCCTCCGCGGCGACACCCTGAAGGAGGTGCTCCTTGGCAACCACCAGTCTTGAATTGCCGAACGACGTCGAGGCGCTGAGCGCGCAGGAGGTGCTGCGCTTCTGCCTCGAGACGTTCCCGGGCAAGGTCTCGCTCGCATGCTCCTTCCAGAAGGAGGAGACGCTGCTCCTCGACCTGCTTTTCGAGCTCGAGCCGAAGGCGCGCGTCTTCGCGATCGACACCCATTACCTCTTCCCCGAGACCTACGCCTACTGGCGCGCGGTCGAGGAGCGCTACGACACGACCATCGAGGTCTTCGAGGGCCCGTCGGCCGAGCAGCTCGAGGCCACGCACGGCCCGAGCCTCTGGGAGACGAAGCCCGACCTCTATCTCTCGCTCGCCAAGATCGAGCCGCTCACCCGGGCGCTCCTCGACCTCGACTGCTGGATCACCGGCGTCCGCCGCGACCAGTCGCCGACGCGCGCAAACGCGCCGAAGCTCGCCTGGGACGAGGCGCACGAGCTCTGGAAGGCGAATCCGCTCGCCGACTGGAGCGACGAGCGCTGCTGGGCCGAGATTCGCGAGCGCGGCCTGCCGTTCAACCCGCTGCACGACCAGGGGTACTCCTCGATCGGCGACGTCCACTCGACCGTCCCCGGCTCCGGCCGTGAGGGCCGCTGGGCGGGCACCGACAAGACCGAATGTGGTCTTCATGTCTGAGCGCAACGGCTTTGTCGTCTGGCTGACGGGCCTCTCCGCCGCGGGCAAGTCCACGATCGCCGGGATCGTCGCGGGCGAGCTCGAGCAGCGCGGCGTGCTCGTCGAGCGGCTCGACGGCGATGTCGTCCGCGAGAACCTGACCAAGGACCTGGGTTTTTCCAAAGAAGATCGAGATGAGAACGTCGCGCGGATCGGCTGGGTCGCCTCGCGGGTCGCCCGCGCCGGCGCCGGTGTTGTCGTCTCCGCGATCTCGCCCTACGACGAGGCGCGCAAGATCGCCCGCAGCCGCGTCGAGGAGCACGCGGCCTTCGTCCTCGTCTACGTCGCGACATCGATCGAGGAGTGCACGCGCCGCGACCCGAAGGGCCTCTACGCCCGCGCGAACGCCGGCGAGATCGCCACGTTCACCGGCGTCTCCGATCCGTACGAGGAGCCGGCCGACGCCGAGCTCCGCATCCAGACCGAGGGCCGCACGCCCGAGGAATCCGCCGCGCTCGTCCTCGCGAAGCTCGAGGAGCTCGGCCTGCTGCGTCAGGAGGTGGCGGCGTGAGCACCACGACTGCCAAGCACACGCTCTCGCATCTCGACGAGCTCGAGGCCGAGGCGATCCACATCATGCGCGAGGTCGCGGCGGAGTGCGAGCGGCCGGTGCTGCTCTTCTCGGGCGGCAAGGACTCGATCATCATGCTGCGCCTCGCCGAGAAGGCCTTCCGCCCCGGGCGGTTCCCGTTCCCGGTGATGCACGTCGACACGGGCCACAACTTCCCCGAGGTCACGGCCTACCGCGACCGGAAGATCGCCGAGCTCGGCGAGCGGCTGATCGTCGCGAGCGTCCAGGACTCGATCGACAACGGCCGCGTCACCGAGCAGACCGGCCCGGGCGCGTCTCGCAACCAGCTGCAGACGACGACCCTGCTCGACGCGATCGAAGAGCATCGCTTCGACGCAGCGCTCGGCGGCGCCCGCCGCGACGAGGAGCGCGCCCGCGCGAAGGAGCGGATCTTCAGCTTCCGCGACGACTTCGGCCAGTGGAATCCGCGCGCGCAGCGGCCCGAGCTCTGGAACCTCTACAACGCCCGCATCCGCAAGGGCGAGCAGATCCGGGTCTTCCCGATCTCGAACTGGACGGAGCTCGACGTCTGGCAGTACATCGCACGTGAGGGGATCGACCTCCCGTCGATCTACTTCGCCCACGACCGCGAGGTCTTCCTGCGCGACGGGATGCTCTATGCCGTCTCCGAGTTCGTCGAGCGCTACCGGCACGAGGTGCCGTTCACGGCGACCGTTCGCTTCCGGACGGTCGGGGACATGACCTGCACGGGCGGCGTCCAGTCCGATGCGGCCACCATCGACGCGGTCGTCACCGAGATCGCCGCCACCAAGCTCACCGAGCGCGGCCAGAGCCGCGCCGACGATCGCGCCTCCGAAGCGGCCATGGAAGACCGCAAGCGGCAGGGCTACTTCTAGGAGGCACGGATGGCGACGACCGAACAGATGATGCAGTCGGAGCTGATGCGGATCGTGACCGCCGGCTCCGTCGACGACGGCAAGTCGACCCTGATCGGCAGGCTGCTCTACGACACGAAGCAGATCATGGCCGACCAGCTCCAGCACATCGAGGAGACCTCGCAGCGCCGCGGTGACGGATACGTCAACCTCGCGCTCCTCACCGACGGCCTCCGCGCCGAGCGCGAGCAGGGGATCACGATCGACGTCGCCTACCGCTCGTTCGTCACGCCGCGCCGCCGCTTCCAGCTCGCCGACGCGCCGGGCCACGTCCAGTACACGCGGAACATGGTCACGGGCGCCTCGACCGCCGAGGCGATGGTGATCCTCGTCGACGCCCGCCTCGGCGTGATCGAGCAGACGCGGCGCCACAGCTACATCGGCGCGATGCTCGCGATCCCGCACATCGTGGTCGCGGTCAACAAGATGGATCTCGTCGAGTTCTCGGAGGAGCGCTTCCGCGAGGTCGAGGCCGACCTCAAGGCGCTCGGCGCGCAAGTCGACCTCCACGACCTGAAGGCGATCCCGATCTCCGCGCTCTCCGGCGACAACGTCGTCGACCGCACCGACGCGATGCCCTGGTACGACGGAGGGACGCTGCTCGAGCACCTCGAGGGCGTCGAGCTCGCCGCCGACCGGAACGTCACCGACCGCCGCTTCCCCGTCCAGTGGGTCGTGCGCCCGATGACGGACGAGCACCACGACTACCGTGGGTACGCCGGCCAGGTCGCCTCGGGCATCTGGCGCCCGGGCGACGAGGTGGTCGTGCTGCCGTCGGGGAGCCGGACGCGCGTCGCCTCCGTCGACACCCTCGACGGCCAGCTCGACGAGGCGTTCCCGCCGCAGTCGGTGACGATCCGCCTCGAGGACAACATCGACGTCAGCCGCGGCGACATGCTCGCCGACCCTCAGAACGCGCCCACCGTCGCCCGCGAGCTGACGGCCCGGGTCTGCTGGATGGGCGAGAAGCCGCTCGAGGCGCGCGCCAAGCTCTCCGTCAAGCACACGACCCGCGCCACCCGCGCGATCGTCGAGGAGCTCGTCTCCGTCGTCGACATCCACACGCTCGAGGAGCGGGAGGCGCCCGTGCAGCTCGAGCTGAACGACCTGGCCGTCGTCCGCCTCCGCCTCGCGGAGCCGCTCGCGGTCGACCCGTTCGCCCGCAACCAGGTCACGGGCTCGTTCATCCTGATCGACGAGGCGACGAACGACACGGTCGGCGCCGGCATGGTCATCTCGGCGGAATGACCGTGGCCCGGCTCGCGGATCCCTACCGCGACCTCGGCGTGATCGACTCGCGTGCGCCGCGCTTCAACCAGGCCTTCGTCGGCCTCGTCGCGCTCGTAGGTGCGGTCACCGGGGCGTGGTGGCTGTTCGCCCTCCTGGCGCTGCACCTCGGCGTCGGCCTCGTCTTCGGTCGGCGCTTCTGCCTCACCTGCCGCGCCTACTTCGCGCTGATCCAGCCGCGGTTCGGCGAGGGGCCGCTCGAGGACTCGCGCCCGCCGCGGGCGGCGAACATCGTCGGCTTCACGGTGCTGGCGCTGGCGGCGCTCTCGGGGGCGCTCGGTTCCGGCACGCTCGCGCTCGTCCTCGGTGCGCTCGTGACCGCCCTCGCGCTGCTCGCGTCGATCACCGGCTTCTGCACGGGCTGCGAGGCCTACAAGCTCGGCCGCCGGCTCACCGGCAAGCCGTTCGTGTCGTGCCCGCTGCCGGTTGTGCGTCCGTGACCTGGCAGTACTCGCTCGCGGGCCTGTTCGTCGGTGTCCTCGTGGGGATGACGGGCATGGGCGGCGGCAGCCTGATGACGCCGATGCTGATCCTGCTCTTCAACTTCGATGCGAAGGTGGCCGTCGGCACCGACATCCTCCACGGCGCGATCTTCAAATCGTTCGGGGCGATCCGGCATCGTCAGCTCGGCACCGTGCACGGGAGCCTCGGTCTCTGGATGCTCGTCGGGTCGGCGCCGCTCTCGCTCGTCGGGGTGCAGATCGCGGACTCGGTCGGCGACAGCTCGATGAGCACGTTCCAGAAGGTCGTCGGCGGCGCGCTGATCGTCGGCGGCCTCGGCTTCCTCGCGAAGATGTTCGTGCGGGGGCACGGCAGCGATGCCCCGTTCGATCTCACGAGGCGCGACAAGATCCTCGCGATCGTGATCGGCGCCTTCGGCGGCTTCGTGGTCGGTCTCACGTCTGTCGGCTCGGGGACGTTCTTCGGTCTCGCGATGCTCTTCGCCTACCCGCTGACGGCGCGACGGATGGTCGGAACGGACATGTTCCACGCGGCCGTCTTGCTCTGGGTTGCCGGCGTCTCGCACCTGCTGCACGGCGACGTCGACGGCCACGCGATGGCCTGGCTCCTCGTCGGATCGATCCCCGGGGTGCTCCTCGGCTCGCATCTCTCGGTGCGCGTCCCCGACCGCGAGTTGCGTGTCGCCTTCGGCCTGGTGCTCGTCCTCTCGGGCCTGAAGCTCGTGAACACGCCCCACGCGAACTGGATCATCGCGGTGTCGCTCGGGATCGGCGCAGTGGTGCTCGGGTGGTGGGTGGTGCGCCAATTGCGGATCCGCCGGCTGGCCGCGCGCGGCCCGCTCGAGCGGCCTGCGTAGACTTCCCCGGGCTGTGGCCAGGGTCATCTCGACCGCGTTCTGCGTGGCCCTCCTCGCCGCAACGGCCGCGGCGTTCGCCGTGACCGAGGGCGCGAAGACCGAGCTCTCGCCGATCTTCCACACCCTGCGGCTCGTCGGGACGTTCTCGCCGCACTGCGGCTGCGACACCCGCGCCGCGCAGTTCAGCTTCAAGCTCCGCAAGCGCGAGCACATCCGCGTCTGGATGGAGCGCGACGGGAAGCGCGCCGACACGCTCGTCTCGGGCCGCACCTACGCGCCCGGCACGGTGACCCTCTCCTTCGACGGGATCGTCAACGGCGACGTCCTTCCGGACGGGTCGTACACGCCGGTCGTCCAGCTTCCGCACCGCACGTTCAAGCTGCCGAGCACGTTCGAGCTCGACACGCACGCGCCGTCGGTCGTCAGCGCGAAGGCAAGCGGGCGTTTCCTCAGCTTCCACGTGAAGTATGTGCTCAGCGAGAAGGCGCACGCGGCGCTGCTCGTCGACGGGACGCAGGTCGAGCTGACACGCTTCGAGTCGGCCGAGGGCACGCTCGCCTGGAGCGGCCTCCTCGACGGGAAGCCCGCGAAGGCGGGCGCGCACACGCTCGAGGTGGTCGCGGTCGACACCGCCGGCAACCGCTCGGCGCCCTCGCGGCCCATGACCGTCGACCTCCAGCATCTCGCGCTCGCCCGCTCCCGGATCGTCGTCCGGCCGCGAGAGCGGTTCGGCGTGGGCGTCATCTCCCGCTCGACCACGTTCGCCTGGCGGCTGAACGGTGGCCACGGCGTGCAGCACGGCGCGACGCTGCGCCTGCGGGCGCCGAAGCAGCCGGGTACCTACCACCTGTACGTCACCGCCGACGGCTCCGCGGCGAAGGCCGTCGTCGTGGTGCACGGATGAGCAACGCCTTCGGGTATCTCGGCGGTCTCGCCGGCACGCTCGGCCTCGCCATGCTGATCCTCGCGCGGCCGCGGTCATGGCGCGTCGCCGGCCTCGCGGCGTGGCTCGTCGGCTGCGCGCTCCTTGCGATGTGGCTCGCCCCGTCAGGGCACCACCGCGTCTTCGCGGCGGCTGCCGTGCTCGGCGTCGTCGCGGCCGGGGCCCTCGCCTGGCTCTTCCTGCGGGTGCCGTGGCTCCTCGCCGTGGGCGTGCTCGTCTGCGCGCCTGCGCGGATCCCGGTGACCGTCGGCTCGACGCAGGCGAACCTGCTGCTGCCGATGTACCTCGTCGTCGCGGCGGCGGCGATCGCGCTCCTCTGGCAGCTCTTCGGCGACGACGACCGCGCGCGCGAGCTCGGTCCGCTCGCCTGGCCGCTCGCCTCGATCGTCGCCTGGATGGGGCTCGCGTTCCTCTGGACGGGCGACGAGCGCCAGGGGGCGGTCTACCTCCTCTTCTTCGTCCTCCCGTTCGGGCTTGCCGCCGTGTGTCTCGCGCGGCTCGACTGGCGGATCGGCTGGGCGACGGTGCTCTACGTGCTCGTCGCGGCGATGGGGCTCGTCTTCGCGCTGATCGGGACGTGGCAGTACGCGACCCGCAACGTCTTCTGGAACCCGAAGGTGATCGTCGACAACGCGTACGCGCCGACGAGCTGGTTCTACCGCGTCAACTCCGTCTTCTACGACCCGTCGATCTACGGGCGCTTCCTCGTCGTCGCGATCGTCGTCGGCCTGGCGGTCGTCCTCTTCGGCACGACGCAGTCGGCGTGGCCGGCGCTGATCGTCGCGACGGTGACCTGGATCGGCCTCGCGCCGTCGTTCTCGCAGTCGAGCTTCATCGCGCTCTCGGTGGCGATCGTCGTCGGCCTGGCCGCGCTGTGGCGCCGCCGGGCCGTCTTCCCGATCGCGCTGGCGGTGGTGGCGATCGCGCTCGCGGCGGTCGCCGTGCCCCAGACCCGGCACAAGCTGCTGAACAACGCCGGGTTCTCGCACGCGACGAGCGACCGCTCCGGCCTTGTCGTCAACGGCATCAAGCTGGCGCTGCATCATCCGCTGATCGGCGTCGGCACCGGCGACTTCCAGCACGCCTACGGCAGGCAGGAGCACCTGAACGGCTTCCGTCCGAAGAAGGCGGCGTCGCACGACGCGTTGATCACCGTGGCCGCCGAGACCGGGTTCCCGGGGCTCGCGCTGCTCGCCTGGCTGCTCGTGACGGCGTTCGGGATCCCGTTCCGGGCGAATCGGTTCACGACCGTAACCGGGCGCGCACGGCTGGCCTTCGGGTTAGCCTTGACCGCGATCGCCGTGCACAGCCTCTTCTACAACGCACTCTTCGAGGATCCGCTCACGTGGGCGCTGATGGCCCTGTCCGTCGTGGCCGCCCGCGCGGCGGCGACGCGCGGCGCCGAGGAGCTCGCGTGATCCAGGCGAAGCGCGCACTCGTCCTCGCGCCGCACACCGACGACGGCGAGTTCGGCTGCGGCGGGACGATGGCCCGGCTCGTCGAGTCCGGCACCGAGGTGCGCTACGTCGCCTTCTCGATCGCGACCCGCTCGCTGCCGCCCGGCTTCCCGCCGGACACGCTCCGCCACGAGGTCGCCGCCGCAACCGCCGAGCTCGGGATCCCCTCGGAGAATCTGACCGTGCATGACTTCGATGTCCGCACCTTCCCCGAGAACCGCCAGGCGATCCTCGAGCTGCTGATCGAGCTCTGGAACGACTGGAAGCCCGATCTCGTCTTCCAGCCGTCGCTGCACGACATCCACCAGGATCACCAGACGATCGCGGCCGAGGGCCTGCGCGCGTTCAAGCGGACGACGATCCTCGGCTACGAGATCCCCTGGAACAACTTCGACTTCGCCTACCAGGCCTACTTCTCGCTCGAGAAGTCGCACCTGGAGAAGAAGGCCGCGGCGCTCTCCAAGTACGCGTCGCAGCAGCACCGCCGCTACGCGGAGCCGGAGTACGTCTGGAACGTCGCCCGGACGCACGGCATCAACGTGAATCTCGAGTACGCCGAGGTCTTCCAGGTGTACCGCGTGATCGCCTAGCGGCCCGGAGGCTCGGGAGAGGTTTCGGCAGATTTTTCTGTCAAACCTTCCTCATACGAAAGCGCGGGTCGGACCCCAACACGGCGGTCGCACACTCCATCCATCGAAGCACTGAACCTCTTCACTCGAATGGACAAGGAGTTGGACATGAAGCAGCGGATTTTCATTCTCATCGGACTCGCGGTCGCAGCGCTCACGCTCGCGGCAGCTGCAGTGGCCGGCACGGTCACGGCGACGGCGACCATCACGGGCGCCGGCTCGCTCACCCTCTCGCACGGCTCGACGGGGTCGGTCACCGACACCCTCGACGGCTCCGACCAGACGGCGAGCTGGACGCTCCCGCTGACGGTCGCCGATGCCCGCGGTACGGGAACCGGCTGGAACCTGACGGTCACCTCGACCACGTTCAACGACGGCGCGGGCCACACCCTCGCGACGACGGCCTCCTCGATGACGGGCGTCACCTCGGCCTGCGTCAACGGCGGCACCTGCACCAACGGCACGAACTCGGTGACCTACCCGATCACCGTCCCGGCAGCGTCGACCGCCCCGACCGCGGTCAAGTTCTTCAACGCCGCGGCGAACACGGGCATGGGCCGCTTCACGGTCACCCCGACGATCGGCGTCTCGATCCCGGGCAATGCCTTCGCCGGCACCTACACCAGCACGATGACGATCGCGGCGGTCTCCGGACCGTAACGAGCAGCTCCATCGCGGCGGCCTGTCCGCTGCTCAGGCCGCACGCGGTACGACGAAGCGCCCTCCGGGGCGCTTCGTTGCGTTGTGGGGCCGTTCGCCGCTATCGTTTGCGGGGATGGCTGCCGAGCGCACGAACGGCTTTTCGACCCCCGTGGGTCTGCTGGCGCTTGCCCTCCTCCTTCCCCGCTAGGGGAAGCTGCCGCGTGACATACCCGTCCCCGCGCTCCCGCGCCTTGCGGGAGCAGTGTGTCCAACCGTCCCGAGGAGCAACGCCATGACCATGCCG
>CAIYXH010000237.1 GCA_903930195.1 uncultured Actinomycetes bacterium
CGTCACCCACTCGATCTCGGAGGCGGTGTTCCTCTCGAGCCGGGTCGTGGTGATGAGCCCGCGGCCCGGCCGGATCGCAGGCGTCGTCGAGATCGACCTCCCCTACCCGCGCACCGTCGAGACGCGCGAGGAGCCCCGCTTTTTCGAGCTCGTCACCGAGGTGCGCGAGCTGCTCCGCAGTCGCGGCGAGCACCTGCTTCCCGAAGAGGAGGCGGTGCTGTGAGGGCACGGCTCGTGGAGTGGGTCCCGGCCCTCGTCGTCCTCGTGGCCGCGCTCGCGGCGTGGCAGGGCCTGATCGCGGCCTTCCACGTGCAGCAATTCCTGCTGCCGAAGCCGACCGCGATCGCGCGCGCGTTCTGGGACGACCGCCACACCCTCTGGCCGGCCGGTTGGACGACGTTCAAGGAGGCGCTCGGCGGCTTCGCGATCGGTTCGGCGCTCGGCGCAGCGTTCGCGCTCGTCGTCGCGCGGTTCCGGTTCCTCGGCTCGGTGCTGATGCCGCTCGCGATCGCGGCGAACGCCGTGCCGGTGATCGCCTTCGCTCCGATCTTCAACGTCTGGTTCGACCCGCTCTCCCCCCATTCGAAGATGGCGATCGCCGGAGTGCTCTGCTTCTTCCCGGTATTCGTGAACACTCTCCGTGGGTTGCAGAGCGTCGACCCAAACCAGGTCGAGCTGATGCGGAGCTACGCCGCGAGCGAGCTCGAGGTCTACCGGCGCGTACGGATCCCGACGGCGCTCCCCTACCTCTTCACGGCGCTCAAGGTCGCGAGCGTCCTCGCGATGATCGGCGCGATCGTCGGCGAGTACTTCGGCGGCTCCTTCAACGCCCTCGGCGTCCTGATCCGCTCCGACGCGCAGATCTTCGACTTCGTCACGGCCTGGGCGGGCATCGCCGTCGCCTCGCTCCTCGGCCTCGCCCTCTATCTCGCCGTCTCGCTCTCCGAGCGCGTGCTCGTCCGCTGGACGCCGGCAACGCGCGAGAGCTGAGCTCAAGACCCCCACACCACCCCGGACGAAAACGCAAGGAGGAGAGAGCAGATGAGGAAGCGTTGGATCGTGTGGCTCGCAGCCGTGACGGTTGCGGTGCCACTGGCCGTCGGCCTCAGTGCGGCGACCGCCGCGCCGAAGACGGCGCATGCGTCGCTGATCAACATCACGCTGCAGTCGAAGTGGGTCCCACAGGCGCAGTTCGCCGGGTACTACGCGGCCGCCGCCCGCGGGTACTTCAAGAAGGAAGGCCTGAACGTCACGATCAAGGCCGGCGGGCCGGACATCATCCCGGAGCAGGTCGTCGCCTCGGGGCAAGCGCAGTTCGGCATCGACTGGCTGCCGAGCCTTCTGGCCGCCCGTGACAAGGGCACCGACCTCGTCAACATCGCGCAGGTCTACGCCCGCTCGGGGATGACCCAGCTCACCTGGAAGAGCTCGGGCATCACGACGGTCGCGGAGATGAAGGGCAAGAAGGTCGCGAACTGGCTCGGAGGGAACCAGTACGAGCTCTTCGCCGCGATGGTCAAAGCCGGGATGGATCCCGACAAGAACCAGGGCGTCACCATCGTCCAGCAGCCGTTCGACATGAACCTGTTCCTCGACCACAAGGTCGACTCGGCGTCGGCGATGACCTACAACGAGCTGGCGCAGGTGCTCGAGACGAAGAACCCGAAGACGGGCAAGCTGTACACCCTGAGCTCGCTCAACGTCATCCGGATGCAGAACGCCGGCACGGGCATGCTCGAGGACGGGATCTTCACGAACGGCTCCTGGCTCACGGGCTCGACCGACGGCGTCGCCAACTCGACGATCGCCGTGCGGTTCATCAAGGCGTCGCTCGAGGGCTGGATCTACTGCCGCGACCACGTCTCGGCGTGCGTCGACATCACGGTCAAGGCGGGCCCGACGCTTCCGAAGGGGCATCAGACCTGGGAGATGAACGAGGTCAACAAGCTGATCTGGCCGAACAAGGCCGGCGTCGGGATCATGGATCCCACGGCGTACGCGCAGACGGCGTCGATCTCGCAGCAGTTCGGCGTCATCTCCAAGGCACCCTCGGGCGCCTACCGTGCGGACCTCGCGGAGAAGGCGGTCAAGGAGCTGATGGCGGAGGGAGTCGACGTCTACGGCAAGTCCTACACGCCGATCAAGGTCACGCTGACCGAGGGCGGCAAGTAGCAGGGGGCAGGCGCTGGGGGCTGCTCGGAGGGGCGGCTCCCAGCGCCGGCCCGTACATACGCACGACGACGAACGAAGGAGGCACGGTGTCGGTTCTGATCAAGGGTGGTCTCGTGGTGACGGCGACGGACTCGACGGTCGCGGACGTGTTCGTCGAGGACGAGCGGATCACGCTGATCGGTGAGTCGCTCGACCTGGAGGCCGACCGCGTCATCGACGCGGCGGGCAAGTACGTCCTGCCGGGCTGCATCGACCCGCACACCCACCTCGACATGCCCTTCGGCGGCACGGTCACGATCGACGACGTCGAGTCGGGCCAGCGCGCCGCGGCCTTCGGCGGTACGACCTGCCACGTCGACTTCTGCATCCAGGCGAAGGGCCAGACCTTTGCCGACGCGCTTGCCGGCTGGCGCGCGAAGGCGGCCGGGAAGCAGCTGATCGACATGGGCTACCACATCGCCGTCACCGATCTCTCCGCGCCGGGTGCGCTCGACGAGCTCGCCGAGCTGCCTGCGCAGGGCGTCACCTCCTACAAGCTGTTCATGGCCTACAAGGGCGCGCTGATGGTCGACGACGAGACGCTCTTCCGGACGATGGAAGTCGCCGCGGCGACCGGCGCGCTCGTGATGGTGCACGCCGAGAACGGTGACGCGATCGACGTGCTCGTGCAGCGCGCGCTCGCCGAGGGCCACACCGAGCCGATCTATCACGCGCTCACCCGGCCGCCCGAGACCGAAGGCGAGGCGACGAACCGCGCGATCCAGCTCGCGCACGTCGCGGGCTGCCCGCTCTACGTCGTCCACGTCTCGTGCCAGGAGTCCGTCGAGCCGATCGCGATCGCCCGCGAGAAGGGCTGGGACGTCTGGGGCGAGACCTGCACGCAGTACCTCTTCATCGACCAGACCTTCCTCGAGCGCCCGGGCTTCGAGGGCGCGAAGTACGTCTACACGCCGCCGCCGCGAGACAAGGCAAACCAGGAGGTGCTCTGGGACGCCGTCCGCATGGACACGTTGAGCGCGATCTCGACCGACCACTGCGCCTTCCTCTGGGACGGGCAGAAGTCGCTCGGCCGTGACGACTTCTCGAAGATCCCGAACGGCGGCCCCGGGCTTGAGAACCGGCTGCAGATGATCCACCACTTCGGTGTACGCGGAGGCCGGATCTCGCTCAATCGGCTGGTCGAGCTGCTCTCGACGAACCCGGCGA
>CAIYXH010000238.1 GCA_903930195.1 uncultured Actinomycetes bacterium
GATGAAGATCGGCGTCATGTTCGGCAATCCGGAAACCACCACCGGCGGCAACGCGCTGAAGTTCTACGCCTCGGTGCGCATCGACATCCGCCGCACCGGCGCGATCAAGAAGGGCGAAGAGGTCATCGGCTCGGAGACGCGCGCCAAGGTCGTCAAGAACAAGGTGGCGCCGCCGTTCAAGCAGGCCGAGTTCGACATCATCTACGGCGAAGGCGTGCCCTGGGAGGGAACTGTCCTCGACGCCGGCATCGAGCGCAAGGTCGTCCAGAAGTCCGGCTCGTACTTCAGCTTCGGCGAAGAGCGGCTCGGGCAGGGACGCCAGAACGCCTCGGCGTTCCTCAAGGAGCACCCGGACGTCGTCCAGGGCATCCTGCAGGGCATTCAGGCCCAGCTGCCCGAGGGTCAGGTGGCATCTGCCCGCCTGGTCACTCAGCTCGAGTCGACCGAGGCGACCCCTGTCGATCTCGTCGAGGCTGAATCGACCGAAGAGTCGGTCGTCGCAGCCTAGGCCTGCTCCGATGCCGAGTCGTACTGCCCTCGAGGCCGCGTCCGCCGCACTCGCCCGCCGAGATCATTCGGCGGCCGGCCTCGAGGAGTATCTCGCCGAGCGGGGGATCGAGCGTGACGACGCCCGCGAGGCGATCGAGCGGCTCACGTCCGCCGGCTACCTCAACGACGGACGCGTCGCCCGGGCGCGCGCGAGCTCCATGGGCGCGCGCGGCTACGGCGACGCCGCGATCCGGGCGGATCTCGAGGGCAAGCAGCTGCCCGAGGAGCAGATCGACGCGGCGCTCGCGGAGCTCGAGCCGGAGTCCGACCGGGCTCGACTCGTCCTCCGCAACGGCGGCACGCCCGCACAGCTCGCCCGCCGCCTCGCCGCCCGCGGCTTCCCCGAAGAGCTGATCGAATCCCTCCTCGCCGACGATCTCGCCTAGCCCGCGTGCTTCACGGGTCAGCCCTCAGGTCCGACCCAGGCCCTCGTCGTAGGGACAGGTCTTCAGACCTGTCCCGGCTGTGACCGTCAGCCGTACCGCGCGCCGAACACCACGGTCGCCAGCAAACACGCGACGAACGAGGCCACGATCCACCAGCTGTACGGCCGCAGCGACGCGAGCCGGCTGCGCCATGCTTCTGGCCCGATCACGACGAGAACGATCGGGTTGAGCAGGAAGCTCACGATCGCGACCGGCACCAGGCTGACGCCCATGACGACGAGCCAGAACCACTCCATCCCGCTCATCCTATTGCGTCGTTCTACGCCGGCAGGCTATTCCCAGCCAATGCGGAGCCCCCACAGGATCCGTTGCGCCAGCGCACGCAACGCAGCGGACGGATACGCGTTGCGAATGTCCACCCTGACCAGGGTCAGACGGCCGGCGGCGCGACCGGTCATCCGGTACTCGACCGTGTCCTTCGTGCCCTCGAGGAATCCCGTCGGCCGTGCCGGCAGCTCCAGCGCGAGCCGTCGCCGACCGGGTGGCGCTCCGAGAAAGCTGACCGTGACGACGATGCCGTTGTGAGGCATCGCCGCAGCCCAGCCGTCGAAGGACGCGTTCACCCGGACGGGGAAGCTCGTCAAATACCCGCCGTTGCCGCTCCGCCAGTACTCGCCGCCCGCGGGGACGGTGTCGAAATACACCGGCGGCGTCGCCAGGATCACAGCTCCGATTGTGCGCCTCCCTGCGGATCGTGTCCAGTCCGGCGCTGCTGCGGGAACACCGGCTAGTCCCCGCTGAGGCCGAGACCAAGCCCTGCTGCTCCGCGGTAGCCTGTCCCGATGCGGCGGTACCACGTCCAGACATTCGGCTGTCAGATGAACGCTCACGACTCCGAGCGGATCAAGGGCATGCTCGAGGACATCGGGCTCGGCGAGGCGACCTCAGCCGACGACGCCGACGTCATCGTCTTCAACACCTGCACGATCCGCGAGAAGCCCGATACGAAGCTCGCGTCGTACCTCGGCGCCGCCGCCGCACGGAAGCGCGAGGATCCGAGCCGGGTGATCGCCGTCGGCGGCTGCTACGCCGAGGCACAGCGCGACCGCATCTTCAGCCTCTACCCGGCCGTCGACGTCGCGTTCGGGCCCGGGTCGATCGCCCATCTCGGCGACTGGCTCGGCGCCGGCGGGGTAGGCGTCGCCCGCGGAGCCTTCGGGCTCGACGACCGCGCCTTCGCCGCAGCCCTGCCGACGCACCGCGAGCGCCCCTTTCAGGCGTGGGTGCAGGTCTCGATGGGCTGCAACTCGACCTGCTCCTACTGCATCGTCCCGGCCGTCCGCGGTCGCGAGCAGAGCCGCACTCCGGGGGAGATCCTCGCCGAGGTCACGCAGCTGGCGCAGGGCGGGGTCAAAGAGCTGACACTCCTCGGCCAGAACGTGAACTCGTGGGGCCGCGACCTCGTTCCCGCCATCCAGACGGAGTTCGGCGAGCTGCTGCGGGCCTGCGACGCCGTCGAGGGCATCGAGCGGATCCGGTTCACGAGTCCGCACCCGAAGGACTTCCGCGACCCCGTGATCGCTGCGATGGCGGAGTGCGACGCCGTCTGCGAGCAGATCCACCTGCCGCTCCAGTCGGGGTCGGCACGCATCCTCAAGGCGATGCGCCGCACCTACACGCCCGAGCGGTACCTGGCGCTCGTCGAGAAGCTGCGCGCCGCGATCCCCGACGTCGCCTTCGGCACCGACATCATCGTCGGCTTCCCCGGCGAGACCGAAGAGGACTTCGCCGGCACCCTCGCTGTGGTCGAGCAGGTCGGCTTCGACAGCGCCTTCACCTTCGTCTACTCGCCGCGCAACGGCACCGATGCCGCGACGATGGAGGAGCAGGTTCCGCACGAGGTCAAGATCGAGCGGATGGAGCGGCTCGTCGAGGTCACGCAGCGGCACGCACGCGAGCGAAACGAGAGCAGGGTCGGTCGCGTCGAGGAGGTACTCGTCGAAGGCCCCTCACGGACGGAGGAGACGGTGCTCCGGGGGCGGACGCGGCGGAACACGACGGTGAACTTCACCGGGACGGCCGACGCCGGCACGCTCGTGCCCGTCCTGATCGAGAGCGCCACCTCGACAACGCTCCGGGGCACGCAAGAAGCTCTCGTCGGCGCCGCCAACTAGGCTAGGCCGATGCGCGTTCTCGTCACCGGCTCGTCCGGCCAAGTCGGCACGAACCTCGCGCTCCAGCTGCTCGCGGACGGCCACACGGTCTACGGCGTCGACAGCCGCCAGAACACGTGGGTCCCGGACGCGTTTCCGACCTACCTCCAGGATCTCTCGCAGCGCTACCCGTCCGTCGACGGCGGAATCGGCGGCATCACCTACCCCGAGGTCGACGTCGTCGTCCACCTCGCAGCGCACGCGAAGGTGCATCAGCTCGTGCGCCAGCCGCATCGCGCGCTCGAGAACACGACGATGACGTTCAACGTCCTCGAGTACTGCCGCGCCCTCGATCTCCCGCTCGTCTTCTCGTCGACCCGCGAGGTCTACGGCGACGTGCACCGCTTCGAGGAGTACGGCGAGGAGGCTGCCGATTTCGCCTACACCGAGAGCCCGTACTCCGCGTCGAAGATCAGCTCCGAGGCCTACATCTACGCCTACGCGCGGTGCTACGACCTGCGCTACCTCGTCTTCCGCTTCTCGAACGTCTACGGCCGCTACGACAACGACCTCGTGCGGATGGAGCGCGTGATCCCGCTGTTCATGCATCAGCTCTCCCGCGGCGAGCCGATCACGGTCTACGGCGGCGACGAGAAGGTGCTCGACTTCACCTACGTCGACGACTGCGTCGACGGCATCACGCGCGGGATCGAGCGGCTCGCGGGCGGCGAGGTCTCGAACCAGACGATCAACCTCGCCTTCGGTGAGGGAAACACGCTCGTGCGGGCGGCCGAGCTGATCGCCGCCAAGCTCGGTGTGACGCCGGACATGACGAAGAAGCCGTCCCTCAAGGGTGAGGTCACCCACTACGTCGCCGACATCCGCAAGGCAAGTGACGTGCTCGACTGGCGTCCGTCCACGCCGCTCTCCGACGGGATTTCGCTCGCGGTCGAGTGGTTCCAGGAGTGGCGGAAGACGCATCCCGAAGAGGACCGCCCGATCGTCACCGAACGCGCAGTCGGCGAGATCGAGCACAGCTTCAAGTCACCGGCGACCCCGACGGCCTAGCGGCCCATGGGCGCCGAGCCCCTCGTCATTGCCCTCTACGGCCCGACGGCCACCGGGAAGTCAGCCGTCGCGGAGCGCTTGCGCACGCTGCTCGACGTCGAGGTGATCTCGGCCGATTCCGCCGCGCTGTACGAAGGCCTCCCGATCCTCACGGCGGCGCCCGCGATGCCGTGCCGGCTGGTCGGCGTCGTGCCGCTCGACGAGGACGTGACTGTCGGTGCATATGCCGCCCTGGCCCATCAGGCGATCGACGAGACCTGCGCGGCCGGTCGCACGCCGGTCGTCGTCGGCGGGACGGGCCTCTACCTGCGGTCGGCGCTCGCCGAGCTCGAGCTGCCGCCGCCACCGACGGGCGATGCCCGGGAGCGCTGGAGCGCCCGCTACGACGAGCTCGGGGCAGATGGAGCCCATGCACTGCTCTCCGAGCAGGATCCGGCAGCGGCACGGCGGGTGCACGCGAACGACCGCCGGAGGGTGATCCGTGCGCTCGAGCTGGCCGAGATGGGCGCCTCGCTCGCCCCGGCGGGCGGCGACAGGCTCTTCGACGGGCCCACCCGCCATCCGACGCTCCTCGTCGGTCTCGACCTCGATCTGGAGCAGCTCGACGCGCGCATCGCGGCCCGCACCGCCGAGATGGTCGAGCGTGGGGTGGTGGAGGAGGCACAAAGGGCGTGGGCCGAACCCCTCTCGGCAACCGCGCGCAAGGTGCTCGGGCTCGAGCCGTTCGCGACGCGGCCGGTCGACGAGGCCGTCGAGCAGGTGGTGACGAGCACGCGAAGACTGGCGCGGTACCAGCGGAAGTGGCTGCGCCGCCTGCCGCTCGCGGCTACGCTCGACGCCGATCGGACGCCGGAGGAGAACGCCGATGCAATCGTCGCGCTGGCACGCGCAGGGGAACGTCTATCTGGTGACCGAGGAGCCGGTCGACGCTGAGAGCGTCCGCCGCGACGCCGTCGGCACCGACGGGATCCTCGAGGTGCTCGAACGCGAGTCGAACCGCGTCGAGATCACGATCTGGAACCCCGACGGCTCGCAGGCCGAGATGTCCGGCAACGGCACGCGCATCGCCGCCCGCTGGCTCGCAGAGCAGACCGGTGCCGCCACAGTCACGGTGGTCGTCGGCCCGCGCTCGGTGCAGGCGCGCATGCTGGCTGACAGCCGCGTGGAGCAGGACATGGGTATCCCCGTAGTCGGCGCGCTCGAGACCGTCGACGGGATCGCGCTGACGACCGTCGACGTAGGCAACCCGCACGCGGTGGTCGACGGCGACCCGGACGAGCTCCCGCGGATCGGGCCGTTCCTCGAGACGCATTCGCGGTTCCCGAACCGCACCAACGTGCAGGTCGCCCGGCGGAGGGACGACGCGACGATCGACGCCCGCGTCTGGGAGCGCGGGGTGGGCGAGACCGAGGCATCGGGCACGAGCGCCGTGGCGGTCGCCGCAGCGCTCGGCGCCCATGACGTGACGATCGTTTTCCCCGGCGGCCCGCTCGACGTCCGCTTTGCCGACGGCCACGCGCTGCTCACCGGCCCCGCCGTCCGGCTCTAGGGACCGACCTCTGATCGGGACAGGCGCCTTCGGGGACAGTCCCCTGGGGACAGGTCTTCGCCTAGCTACCGACGCCGAACTCGCGCAGCGCGTCGTTGAGCGACGTCTTCAGATCGGTCGCCTCGGTGCGGTAGCCGATGATCAGCGCGCAGGCGAGGTTGTACGTCCCGGCCGGGAACGCTTTCGGACGAGTGCCCGGCACGACCACGGCCCGCGGCGGCACGTAGCCGCGATGCTCGACCGGTTCGGCCCCCGTCACGTCGATGATCGGCACGGAGGCCGTCAGGGAGACGTTCGGTGCGAGCACGGCCTCGCGGCCGACCCGGACACCTTCGACGACGATGCAGCGCGAGCCGACGAAGGCGCCGTCCTCGATGATCACGGGACGCGCACCGGGCGGTTCGAGCACGCCGCCGATGCCGACGCCGCCCGCGAGGTGGACGTTCGCGCCGATCTGCGCGCCCGAGCCCACCGTCGCCCAGGTGTCGACCATGGTGTTCGGCCCGACCCAGGCGCCGATGTTGACATACGACGGCATCAGGATCACGCCGGGCGAGAGGAACGACCCGTACCGCGCGACTGCCGGCGGCACGACACGCACGCCGAGCGCCTCGTAGCCCGACTTCAGCGGGATCTTGTCGTGGTACTCGTACGGCCCGACCTCGCGCACCTCCATCTGCTGGGTCCGGAAGAAGTCGAGGATCGCGGCCTGCGCCTCCTGGTTGACGACCCAGTCGTCGCCCTGGGGCTCAGCGACGCGGAGCTCGCCGCGATCGAGGGCCGCCATGGTCTCTGCCGTGCTCATGCGAAAACCTCCCGGATGATGGTTGCGGCCCGCTCGCACTCCGCTTGCGTCGGCACCAGCGCGAAGCGCAGGTAGCCCTCGCCGGCAGGCCCGAAGAACGCCCCTGGCGCAGCCAGCACCCCGTGCTCGAGCAGCTGCCGGGCCGCGGTCTCGGAAGAGCCGTCGACCGCGAGCCAGAGGAAGAAGGTGGCGTCGCCGCCGGCGTCACGGAAGCCCGCGGCGGTGAGCGCCGGCAGCAGCGTCGCGCGCTTGCGCGCGTAGACCTCGCGCACGGCGTCGACGTGCGCCTCGTCGCTCCAGGCGGCCGCGGAGGCGCGCTGGACGAACTCCTGCGGCGCAGTGCCGACCGAGGGACGGAACGCGCGCAGTGCGTCGGCGATCGCGGGCGGTGCGCAGACGAAGCCCGAGCGGTAGCCGGTCATCGACGAGCGCTTCGAGAGCGTGTTGAAGACGACGACGTTCTCGCGATCGGCGACCTGCAGGGCCGAGGTGGGCGGCGTCCCGAACCAGAGCTCCGAGTACGCCTCGTCGGAGCAGAGGACGAACCCGTGCTCCTGCGCGCGGCCTGCGAGCTCCTCGTAGAACGAGAGCGGCGCGGTCACGCCGGTTGGGTTGTTCGGGTAGCACGTCCAGAACACGGCGAGCTCGTCCCACGCGTCGAACGCGTCGAGATCGGGGAGCCAGCCATGGTCCTCGCGCAGCGGGATCGTCACGACCTCCGCGCCGGCGAACAGGGCACCACGCTCGTAGACGGGATAGCCGGGCTCGGGGACGGCGACGACCCGCCGCTCGCCGAGCGCGACGTTCGCGAACGAGAAGATCGCCTCCTTGGAGCCGAGCGTCGGGACGAGCTCGCGCGTCGCATCGACCGTCACGCCGTACCGGCCCGCGATCCACGCGCCGATCGCGTCGCGCAGCTCCGGCAGTCCTGCAGCTCTCGGATACGACGAGATGTCGGAGATCCCGGCGACGAGCGCATCGCGGATGAACGTCGGCGTCGGCTCGCGCGGGTCGCCGACGCCGAAGTCGATGACGTCGATCCCCTGCTGTCGCGCCTCGGTCCGCCAGCTGTCGAGCCGCACGAACGGGTACTGGTCGAGCTCCGCGAGCACGGGGGAGAGCTGCATCAGCCCACGCTAGCGGCGAGGAACTGCTGAAGCGCCTCGTAGGTGCGCACGAGGTCGGCGATCTCGACCCGCTCGTCGACGGTGTGCGCGTAGTGCGTCGCCCCAGGCCCGAGATTGACCGCGTCGAGGCCCCGCGCGGCGAAGTCGGAGACGTTCGTCCACGCCTGCTTCGGCTGCACCTCGAATCCGCCCGACACCCTGAGCCGCTCGACGGCCGGCGAGCCGAGCGCTACATGAGCAGCGGGCGAGTTCTGGGTGATCTCCAGCTCGTGCCCGACGAGCTCCCGCACCCGCGCCTCGGCCTCGGCGGGCGTGCGGGTGGGGGCGTACCGAAAATTGAGGATGCACTCGACCTCCGCCGGGATCACGTTCGTCGCGATGCCGCCGTTGATCTTCGTGACGCTGAGCACCTCCCGGAACGTCAACCCCTCGACCTCGACATCGTGCGGCTCGAGCTCCAGCACGCCGGCAAGTCCTTCGAGCGCGAGGCGGATCGCGTTGACGCCGAGCCACGGCCGGGCCGAGTGCGCCGACTTCCCGTGGAAGACCACGCGGGCGTTGAGGTTGCCGAGGCAGCCGAGCTGCAGGGTGTTGTCGGTCGGCTCGAGGCAGACGACGAGCTCGGCCGTGTCGATCAGCGGCACGGCTGCGAAGACGCCGGGCAGCGGGTTGTCCGCCGGTCCGAGCTCCTGGCGCGGGAAGAAGAGCAGGCCCAGGTCGTAGGCCAGATCGGCCTCCGCGGCCCAGGCGGCGAGCTCGATCATCACCGCAAGCCCCGCCTTCATGTCGGTCGCGCCGAGGCCGTGGACGTGGGTCTCGTCCATCCGCCCCGGGAAGTTGCCCTGGGCCGGGACGGTGTCCGTGTGGCCGGCGAGCAGGACGAGCGGCTTGCCGTTCCCCGTCGCGTAGACGACCGACTCCCCGTCGTCGTAGACCTTCGGGAGCCCGACCGACTCGGTCACGTACGCGTGCAGCAGCCCCTCCTCGCGCGATGGCGACGCGATGTCGACGAGGGCGAGCGTGCGCTCTGCCAGCTTCTGGGCCAGGGACGTTAGGGGCATAATGACTCCCGATGATTCCACGTTCCGACTCGCCGGAGCGCGGGTTCGTCCTCGCGGTGCTCGCACAGGGTGCCGATCCTGACGAGGAGCTGGCCGAGGTCGAGGAGCTTGCGCGCACCGCGGGCGTCGAGCCCGTCGGCCGAATCGTGCAGCATCGTCCGCGTCCGGCCCAGCGCACCTTCGTCGGCAAGGGCAAGATCGAGGAGCTCAAGGAGCGGTTCGGCGCCTCCGAGGCCGAGAGCCTCCTCGTCGACGGCGAGCTCGATCCGGTGCAGCAGCGCTACCTCGAGGACACCCTCAAGACGCGGGTCATCGACCGCACGCAGTTGATCCTCGACCTCTTCGCCCAGCACGCCGTCACCTCCGAGGGGAAGCTCCAGGTCGAGCTCGCGCAGCTCGAGTACAACCTCCCGCGCATGCGCGGCATGTGGCAGCACCTCGAGCGCCTCGGCGGCGGTGTCGGGACGAGAGGCCCCGGCGAGACGCAGCTCGAGTCCGACCGCCGACAGGCCCGGCGCCGGGTCGCGCTGCTCAAGCGCCGCCTGCGCGAGTTCGAGCTGCAGCGGACGACGCGCCGGAAGGAGCGGAAGCGCACCCAGACCCCGACGGTCGCGCTCGCCGGGTACACGAACGTCGGCAAGTCGACGCTCCTGAACGCATTGACGGGCGCCGACGTCTCGGTCGAGAACCGACTGTTCGAAACCCTCGATCCCACCACGCGGAGCTACGACTTCGGCAACCGCCGCTACCTCGTGACCGACACGGTCGGCTTCATCCGGCGACTGCCGCATCAGCTCGTCGAGGGCTTCGCCGCGACGCTCGAGGAGACGCTCGTCGCCGACATGATCCTGCACGTCGTCGACGCGTCGGCCAAGGACGAGGAGCTCGACGCCATGATCGCCGCCGTCGAGGAGGTGCTCGACGAGATCGGGGCCGGCGACCTGCCGATCGAGCTCGTCCTCAACAAGATCGACCGCGTCGAACCGGCCGAGCGCCGCCGGCTCGCGAACCGGTTCCCCGGCTCGCCGCAGGTGTCGGCAGCGACCGGTGACGGCCTCGAGGCGCTCCAGGAACGCATCGCCGAGCACTTCGCGGGCCGCTGGGAGCCCGTGCGGCTCCTCGTGCCGTACACCGACGGCGCGAGCCTGTCGGAGCTCTACGCGCTCGGCGCACCGATCGAGAGCCGCGAGGACACCGAGGACGGCGTGCTCGTGATCGCCCGCCTCTCGCGCCGCGACATGCGCCGCTACGCCCGGTTCCTGATCGAAGAGGGCACCCGGGAGCCGGTGTGAGCGAGCTGCCGATCAGACGCACGCGGCCCGACGCCGCCGTGCCGACCCGTGCCTACGCAGGTGACGCAGGCCTCGACCTCTCCTCGTGCGAGCACGTGGTCTTGGCTCCGGGTGAACGGGCGCTGATCCCGACCGGGCTCGCGGTCGCGATCCCCGAGGGTCACGCCGGCCTCGTCCTGCCGCGCTCGGGCCTTGCCACCAAGCACGGCATCTCGATGGTGAACACGCCGGGCCTGATCGACGCGGGCTACCGGGGGGAACTGCTCGTCAACCTGATCAACCATGACCCGCGTGAGACGTTCGTGGTCGAGCCTGGGATGCGGATCGCCCAGCTCGTGATCGTCGCGCTGCCCGCGCTGGCCCTCGTCGAGGTCGACGAGCTGCCGGACTCCGAGCGCGGCGAACGCGGCTTCGGCTCTTCGGCGCACTGATGGTGCCGCGCATCCGGGTCGCCGCGCTGCTCGCCTGGCAAGACCGGGTGCTGCTCTGCCGCCAGGAGAAGCCGGGCAAGGAGTACTGGATGCTGCCCGGCGGCGGTGTCGAGCCGGGGGAGACGCTCACCGGCGCGCTGAAGCGCGAACTGGGCGAGGAGCTCGGCCTGTTCGACGACCTGGCGCTCGAAGGGCCCGTCGCCGTCGCCGAGTCGATCGCGCCGGACTGGCGGCCGGGCGCGAAGCACGTCGTCCACATCGTCTTCGCGGCCGATCTCTCGCACCGCTCGCTCGAGGACGTCCAGACGCGCGACGCCGCGATCCGCGGCCTGCGCCTGTTCGCGCCGGACGAGCTCGGCGACGTGGTGCTGCACCCGCCGATGAGCCGCTTCGTCCAGCGCTGGCGCCCGGGCGACCCGGCGGTCTACCTCGGTTCGCTGTGGGCCCGTTAGCGGTTACGAGCGCGGTCGGCGGCCACAGCGTGCGCGTCGAGCTCGAGCGCATCGTCGAGCGGCGCGAGCGGCGCGTCCACTCCGGCATGCGCCAGCGCGTCGGCGAGGATCCGGTCGGCGAACCAGGGATTGCGCGGCAGCAGCGGGCCATGGAGGTAGGTGCCGTAGACCCGTCCCTGCCGGCAGCCCTCGGCACCTGAGACCCCGTCGTTGCCGCTCCCCGCGATGACGCGCCCGAGCGGTTCGGCGCCGGCGGCGAGGAACGTGCGCCCCGCGTGGTTCTCGAACCCCGCCAGCGTCTCGCCGGCCCACGCGCACTCGAGCAGAACGTCGCCGATCAGCCGCTGGTCGCCCGCAATCGTGTGCAGCGGCAGCAGGCCGATGCCGGGAAGCTCGTCGCCCGCACGGTCGCGGTAGACGTCGCCGAGCAGCTGGTAGCCGCCGCAGACGGCGAGCACGGCGGCGCCGTCGCCGACGGCAGCATGCAGCGCTGCGCGCTTGCCGACGAGATCGCGGGCGACGAGCGCCTGCTCGCGATCCTGGCCACCGCCGATGTAGACCAGGTCGAGCTCCGCGGGGACAGCCTCGCCGAGGCTGACGGGGATCAGCTCGAGCTCATGCCCTCGTGCGGCTGCCCGCACGGCGAGGACGGCGATGTTCCCGCGGTCGGCGTAGATGTTGAGGTATTCGGGATAGAGGTGGCCGACGCGGATTCTCATGCGGGCTGCCGCCAGTACTCCTCGACGTGGCCCCGGTCGGCGAGCAGCCCGCGGAGCTCGAGCATCGCGGTGTAGGTCGGCAGCACGACGAGCTCCGCGCCACCGAGGGCGAGGGCACGATCGAGCGCAGTCTCGAGTGCGGGGAGGACCTCGATCCGCTCGCGCGCAAGGCCGCCGTAGGCGAAGCGCAGCGCGAGCTCCGCGGCGCGCCCACCGCTGACGACGACCCGGTCGAGCCCCGGCAGGAGCGGCTCGAAGTCGACGTCCCAGATCCACGAGACGTCCTGCCCGTCGGCGGTGCGGTCGTTCAGCGCGACGAGTCCGACGCGGGGCGCTCCGCCATCCACCAGCGTCCGCACGACCTCGTTCGCGCCGGCGGGATTCTTCACGAGCAGCACCACGACGGTCGTCTCGCCGACGCGAATCCGCTCGAAGCGCCCGAAGGCGGCGGTGAAGCGCTCCAGTCCCCGCACGATCGCGACGAGCTCCAGGCCGAGCACCAGGCCCAGCGCGGCCGCTGCGACCGCGTTGTAGACGTTGTAGAGCCCTGGGAGGGCCAGCGAGACCCGCGCCCGACCCTGAGGCGTCACGAGGGTGAACGAAGCACCTGCGAGGCCGTCGAGCGCGATCTCCTCGGCGCGTACGTCGAGCGGGAGCCGTGAGGTGCCGCAGACGGTGCAGGCGTAGTCGCCC
>CAIYXH010000239.1 GCA_903930195.1 uncultured Actinomycetes bacterium
GCCGAGGTGGCCGCCGCAGCTCGCGCAGAGTACCTCCGTGCGCACCATGCCGTGCGTCGTGTCGTGCTCCTCCTCGATCGCCTCGCCGTTCGCAGGCGCGGAGAAGGCGGGCCAACCGCAGCCGGAGTCGTACTTCGCGTCCGAGTCGAACAGCTCGGCGCCGCAGCCGGCGCACGTGTAGGTCCCGGGCTCGAAGACGTGGTCGTACTCGCCGCTGAAGGGCGCCTCGGTGCCCTTCTGGCGCAGCACCCGGTACTGCTCGGGCGAAAGCTCGGTGCGCCACTGCGCGTCGGACTTCTCAACGGGCTTCTGAACGTCAGTCAAGCAGCCTCCTTGTCGTTTTTGGCTCTACACCGAGTAAAACGACGAGGCAGCCCGGGAAGTTCCCGTTACCCGGCGAGCGGCGCGTCGACATCGACGCGCGTCATGTCGGGGTAGCGGTCACCCGCAGTCGCCCCGTGCGGGAACGCGACGTTGAGGCGGACGAGCTCCTCGTCGGAGAGCTCGATCTCGGCCGCCGCGGCATTCTGCTCGAGGTAGCGCATGCGCTTCGTGCCGGGGATCGGGACCATGTCGGCGCCCTGTGCCATCACCCACGCAAGCGCGATCTGCGCGGGCGATGCGTCCTTCTCGGCGGCGATTGCCTCGATCGTCGCGATCCGCTCCAGGTTCTGGTCGAGGTTCTCGCCCTGGAAGCGTGCGTTGTTGCGGCGGAAGTCGCCGGCCTCGAGGTCGTCGGCGGACTTGATGGTGCCGGTGAGCGCCCCGCGGCCGAGCGGGCTGTAGGGCACGACGCCGATGCCGAGCTCGCGGCCCAGCGGGATGATGCCGTCCTCGGGGTCGCGCGACCAGAGGGAGTACTCGTACTGGAGCGCCGAGAGCGGATGCACGGCGTGCGCCCGGCGCACCGTGCCGACTGCGGCCTCGGAGATGCCCAGATAGCGCACCTTGCCCGCCTCGACGAGCTCCTTCATCGCGCCGAAGGTCTCTTCGATCGGCACGGTCGGATCGACGCGGTGCTGGTAGTAGAGGTCGATCACGTCGATCCCGAGCCGCGCGAGCGACGCGTCACAGGCAGCGTGCACGTACTCCGGCGTGCCGTTGATCCGCACCCAGGAGCCGTCCTCGCTGCGCTCGTTGCCGAACTTCGTCGCGATCACGACCTCGTCGCGACGCTCGCCGAGCGCCTGGCCGACGAGCCGCTCGTTCGTGAACGGTCCGTACATGTCGGCCGTGTCGAAGAAGGTGATGCCGAGCTCGAGCGCCCGGTGCATCGTCGCGATCGACTCCGCGTCGTTCCCGTCGCCGTAGAACTCCGACATGCCCATGCAGCCGAGGCCCTGCGCCGAGACGACGAGGCCCTGCGTTCCGAGTGCGCGCTGTTCCATGCCTCGACCCTAGCGACCGGCGCCGGGGTCAGGCGTCATCTTCGGCCTTCTCGGCCTTCTCGCCCGCGGCGACGATGTCGCCCTTCGTGAAGAGCACGCCCTTACAGGCGACACGCCACTTCGGCTTCTTCCGCAAGAGGAACTCGAGATCCATGGCGAAGTGCTTGAACTCCTCCTGCTGCGCGTTCTCCATGATCGCGCGCGCGTCCGCGTCCTTCTCGACGTCGAGGCGCTGCTCGTACCAGTCGATCGCCTCCGCCTCCTCGATCAGCGAGAGGCACATGCGCGCGAAGGTGCGGGTCTCGGCCGACAGCTCGTCGGGCGGCTCGTGGTACTGGTCGAACGCCAAGGTGGTGCCTCCTCCGTAGGGGGTGTCCTACGGAGAGGTACCGCTACTCGGGGCGGACGAAACGGACGACCGGCTCCTTGGCCGCCCGCACCTCGTCCAGGCGGCCGACCGGACGGCCGTGCGGGGCGGCACGGATCGTGTCGGGATCGGTGCCTGCCTCCGCCGCGATCTTCAGCATCGCGTCGCAGAACGCGTCGAGGCGCTCCTTCGGCTCGGTCTCCGTCGGCTCGATCATCAGCGCCTCGGGAACGACGAGCGGGAAGTAGACGGTCGGCGGGTGGAAGTCGTAGTCCATCAACCGCTTCGCGACGTCGGACGCCGTGATGCCGTGGTCGCGCTTGAGGTTGCGCGCGCTGAGCACGGACTCGTGCATGCAGAGACGGTCGTACGGCAGGTCGTACGCGTCACGGAGCCGCGCGAGGATGTAGTTCGCGTTGAGCACGGCGACCTCGCTCATCTCGCGGAGCTCCGGGCCCCAGGAGCGCATGAACGCGTACGAGCGGACAAAGACGCCGAACGGGCCGCTGTAGCCCCGCACCTTGCCGATCGACTTCGGCAGGTCGAACTCCAGCCTGAAGCCCTCGCCGTCCTTGACCACCACGGGCACCGGCAGGTACGGCGCGAGCGTCTCGCGCACGGCGATCGGGCCGCCGCCGGGGCCACCGCCGCCGTGCGGCTGCGAGAACGTCTTGTGCAGGTTGATGTGGACGACGTCGAAGCCCATGTCACCCGGCCGCGAGATGCCGCAGACCGCGTTCAGGTTCGCGCCGTCGTAGTACATCAGCGCGCCGGCCGCGTGGAAGATGTCGCGGATCGCCTCGATGTTCTCGTCGAAGAGCCCGAGGGTCGACGGGTTCGTGACCATCAGGCCGGCGGTGTGCTCGTTCACCTTGCCGCGGAGGTCGTCGAGGTCGATGTTGCCGCGCGCGTCCGTCTTCACGGCGGTGACCTGGTAGCCCGCCATCGTGACGCTGGCCGGGTTCGTCCCGTGCGCCGTGTCGGGGATGACGACGTGCGTCCGCTGCGCGCCTTCGCCCTTGTCGTCGAAGTAGGCGCGGAAGAGGAGCAGGCCGGTGAGCTCGCCCTGGGAGCCGGCGGCCGGCTGCAGGCTGACCGCGGGAAGCCCCGTGACGGCCTGGAGGATCTGCTGCAGCCCCCACTCGAGCTCGAGCGCGCCCTGAATCTGCTCCGCCTCGGCGAGCGGATGCAGGTTGCGGAAGCCCGGGATCCCGACGAGCCTCTCGTTCACCCTCGGGTTGTATTTCATCGTGCAGGAGCCGAGCGGATAGAAGCCGTTGTCGATGCCGAAGTTGCGCCTCGAGAGCTCGGTGAAGTGGCGCATCACCTCGGGCTCGGCCATCTCCGGGAGCTTCGGCGGCTCCTTGCGCGCGAGCTCGGGCGGCAGGGCGGGGACGGGCAGATCGGGCTTCGGGACGGCGAGGCCGCGACGGCCGGCCTGCGACTTCTCGTAGATGAGCTTCATGCGAGTGCCTCCACGAGCTGGTCGATCTCCTCGACGGTGCGCTGCTCGGTCACGGCGACGAGGAGGGTGTCGTCGAAGCCGGGGTACTCGCGGCCGAGCGCGAAGCCCGGGTGGACGCCCTTCGCGCGCGCGGCGCGGATCGCATCGACGCCGTTCCGTCCGACCTTGACCGCAAACTCCTTGAATGTTGCCCTTTCCGGAAACGCGAGCTCGAAGCCGGCGGCGACCAGCCGCTCCTTGGCGTAGCCGGCGAGGGCCATGCAGGTCTCCCCCGTCTCCTTGAGCCCCTGAGGCCCGAGCAGCGAGAGGTGCACCAGGCCGGCGAGCGCCAGCAGGGTCTGGTTGGTGGTGATGTTCGAGGTCGCCTTCTCGCGCCTGATGTGCTGCTCGCGCGTCTGGAGCGTGAGGACATAGCCACGCTTGCCCGTGGTGTCGACGGTCTCGC
>CAIYXH010000240.1 GCA_903930195.1 uncultured Actinomycetes bacterium
AAGATGTGGCCGACTTCGATTGCTGTCTGGAAGACGAGCTCCGAGCCGCACTGGGTGCAGAGATCTCCCTGGGTCGGAACCCGGATGTCGGCGAAGGTGGGCTCGAAGTCGCGGCCTGCCTCGACCCCGCGCAGGTGCCAGCCCGTGCGGTTCGCGCCGGCGACGAACTGCCCGTCGCGCAGCGTCGTGTCCGCGACGATCTGCCCGGCGAACCCCACGGGGCCGAGCGAGCCGGGCTCGGCACCGAAGGCCGCGCGGATCTCGTCCTCCGTGGCGGGGCGCACGCTCTGGCCGAGCGCGGCCATCACCTTGCCGAGCTCCAGCCGGTCATCGCCGCGCAGAAGCGCGAGCACGACGGTGCCATCGTCCGTGGTGACCGGCATCGCCTTCGACGTCGCGGCAACATCGATGCCGAGCGACGCGGCGAGCGCTTCGCAGCTCGTGATCCCGGGTGTCTCGACCTCTATCGGCACCGGGAGGGCGTCCGGGAAGACCGGCGACCGCGGCAGCGTGTGCGCGACCTCGAGATCGGCTGCGAAGTCGTTGTTGGGACACGTGACGAGCGTGTTCTCGCCCGAGCCGGACGGGGCGAGATAGTCGATCGACTCGTCGCCGCCCATCATCCCCGACTCGGCCTGGACGGCCCGGTAGTCGAGTCCGGAGCGCGTGAAGATGGTGTGGTAGGCCCGCTCCTGCGCTCGGAAGCTCCGGTCGCAGCCCTCGTCGTCGCGGTCGAACGAGTAGGCGTCCTTCATCACGAACTCACGGACGCGCAGGAGCCCGCCGCGGGGTCTCGGCTCGTCGCGATCCTTGGTCTGGAAGTGGTACCAGCACTGCGGGAGCTCCTTGTAGCTCTGGATCTCGCGCGCGTGGAACGTGAAGGTCTCCTCATGCGTCATCGGGAGGATGTAGCGGCGGTCGCCGCGATCCTCGACGCGGAAGATCTCCGTGATCTTGTCGCGTCCGGTCGCCTCCCAGAGCTCGATCGGCGTGAGCACGGGCGCGTACCACTCCTGGGCGCCGACGGCCGCCATCTCCTCGCGGATGATCTGTTCCACCTTCCGGTGCACGCGCCAGCCGAGCGGGGTGAACGACCAGAGCCCGGCCGCGACCTGCCGGATGTAGCCGCCGCGGACGAGGAGCTTGTGGCTGACCGCTTCCGCGTCGGCCGGCGCGTCGCGCAACGTGGGCAGGTAGAGCGTGGATGCGCGGGTAACAGGCATGTGTACGAGGCTAGCGGCGAACGCCCGCAGCTGAGGGGGCTAGGCGAGCGGGATGGCCGAGGCTTCGGCCATCGCGAGTGCGGCGGACTTGCCATGCGTGCGGCGCTCCGGGCGCGGCATGCCGTCGCCGATCCAGCGGTCGATCTCGTTGAAGAGCTCGTCGACGAGGATCGGCGACTCGACCTTGCGCAGGAGCTTGCCGTGGGCGTAGATGAAGCCGATGTCGCGGCCGCCGGCGATGCCGAAGTCTGCGTTGCCCGACTCTCCCGGCCCGTTGACGGCGCAGCCCAACACCGCCACTTCGAAGTGTTCAGGATAGGTCGCGAGCCGCTCCTCGACCTCTTCGGCGAGCGTCTGCACGCCGACGTTGTCGCGGCCACAGGACGGGCAGGCGATCAGCACGGGGCCGCGCTCGCGCAGCCCGAGCGCCTTGAGGATCTCCCACGCGACCTTGACCTCCTCGACCGGATCTGCCGTGAGGCTGACGCGCAGCGTGTCGCCGATCCCGTCGATCAGCAGCGCGCCCATGCCGACGGCGCTCTTGATCGCGCCCGTCGTCGGCGGCCCGGCCTCGGTGACGCCGAGGTGCAGTGGGTAGGGAACCTTCGACGCGAGGATCCGATAGGCGCGGATCATCGTCGGCACGTGACTCGACTTCACCGAGATCTTGAAGTCGCGGTAGTCGAGCGACTCGAGCAGGCGCACCTCTTCGAGCGCCGCCTCGACAAGAGCTTCGGCCTGGTCGTCCTGGGCGAGCTCCTCGAGATGCTTGGGCAGCGAGCCGGAGTTCGCACCGATCCGCATCGGGATCCCGGCAGCCTTTGCCGCCAGGACGACCTCCGAGACCTTGTCGGGCCCGCCGATGTTGCCGGGGTTGATCCGCACGGCCGCGACGCCGGCCTCGATCGCCTTGAGCGCGAGGCTCGCGTTGAAGTGGATGTCCGCGATCACCGGGATCGGCGAGAAGCGCACGATCCGCGAGAGCGCCTCGGCGTCCTCGAGCTTCGGGACGGCGACGCGAACGATCTCGCAGCCGGCGCTCGCAAGATCGGAGATCTGCGCGGTCGTCGCGGGGATGTCGTGCGTCTTCGTCAGCGTCATCGACTGGACGACGGGAGGTGCCCCGCCGCCGATCACGACGCCGCCGACGGTTACCGAGCGCTGGCTGGCCATGAGCCCATTGTAGGAGCTAGCTGGCCCCTGAGAACAGGTCGTTTCGGAGGCCCAGGTAGAGCAGGAGCGCGAAGAGCGTCAGGCCGACCGCGCTGTAGCGCAGGTACACCATCTGCGAGAACGTGCGCCCGCGGACGCGCTCGAGGAGCGCCATCACGATGTGCCCGCCGTCGAGCGGGAGCACGGGCAGCAGGTTGAGGATCGCGATCGCGAGGCTGATCAGCCCGACGAGATAGAGGAAGTCCTGGAACGACTGGCGGTAGGCCTGGGCCGTGTCGCGGACGATGCCGACGCTGCTCGAGACCTGGTTCGTGTCCTTCGCCTGGCCGAGGTTCACGAGGCCGGTGACGGTCTGCGAGATCACGTCCCCGGTCAGCCGGAACGAGTCGACGGTGGAGCGGCCGATGGACTCGCCCGGCCCGCTCGTGACACCGATCTCGATCCCGATCCGGTAGACGCCGCCGTCGAGCACCGCGCGGAGCGGCCCGATGGTCTTCTTGACGCCCTCGCGACGGACGACGAGGGTGAACGGCCGGCCCTTGGTGGCGGTGATCGCGTTCGGGATCGTGTCGGGCGTGATCTTCTTGCCGGCGATCGAGACGATCGTGTCGTCCTGCTTCAGGCCCGCCTGCGCAGCCGGATGCCCGGCCTGCACCTTGTCGATCGTCCGCGAGCTCTGCACGGTGCTCCAGGCGAAGATCGCGATGAAGAGCACGATTGCGATGACGAAGTTCGCGGCCGGCCCCGCGGCGATCACCGCGACGCGCTTCCAGGTCTTCTGGCGCCAGTAGGCCTCCGGCGAAAGAGCCCCTTCGAGCTCCTGCACCATCCGCTCGCCGCGCAGCGCGGGCTCGAGGGCGAGCAGGCGCGTGTGGGCGCCTGCGTAGTCCTCGCGCACGATCGCGGCGTCGAGCGCCTCGAGCTCGGGGTCGAACTGCTGCTGCGCCGCCTCCGGCAGGCTCTTGCGCAGGTCGCCCGCCGTGGGGCGGTTCATGCCGGGGATCTTCACGTAGCCGCCGAGCGGGAACGCCGCGATGCCGTACTCCACTCTGTTCCGCACCGTCTTCACGAGCGGCGGGCCGAAGCCGAGGTAGAACTTCCGCGGCGTCATGCCGAGCGCGCGGGCGACGAAGAAGTGGCCGGCCTCGTGGAGCAGGATGAGCACGGCGAGGCCGAGGATCGCGACGGCGAAGCTCACGAGAGCGGCACCGCCTCGCGGACGCGGCTGTCGAGCTCGACGAGCTCGGCGAGATCGCCGGCAGGGGCACCGTCCTCTGCGTCGAGCGCCGCCTCGACGACGGAGGCGATCTCGAGGAACGCGATCCGGCCGGCGAGGAACGCGCCCACGGCGACCTCGTTCGCAGCGTTGTAGACGCACGGGTACGTCCCGCCCTGCGCGCCTGCCTCCTGGGCCAGGGCGAGCATGCGGAACGTCTTCGTGTCGGGCGGCGAGAACTCGAGCGTCTGCAGCACGAGCGGCGGGACGGGCGTCGCGGCACGGTCGGGATAGGTGAGGGCGTAGGAGATCGGCACGCGCATGTCAGGGTGCCCGAGGTGGGCGATGCTGGCGCCGTCGCGGAAGCGGACGAGCCCGTGGACGATCGACGTCGGGTGGATCGTCACCTCGATCCGGTCGTACGGGATCCCGAAGAGGAAGTGCGCCTCGATCACCTCGAGGCCCTTGTTCGCGAGCGTGGCCGAGTCGATCGTGATCTTCGGCCCCATCTGCCAGGTCGGGTGCGCGAGCGCCTGCTCGGGCGTGACGTCGCGCAGATCGTCCGCGGTCTTGCCGCGGAACGGCCCGCCACTCGCGGTGAGATCGGAAGAGCGTCGTGTAGGGAAAGAGTGTACGTCCTGGTGTAGATCTCGG
>CAIYXH010000241.1 GCA_903930195.1 uncultured Actinomycetes bacterium
CCCTCGGCCTCGCTCCGGTCTCGTCGTCCGGAAGGCCCTGGAGATAGGCGAGGGTGTCCGTTGGCGGGGCAACGCCCGCACCCGCGAAACTCTCGCCGATGACGCGGCGAAGACGCGCGAAACGCCCTTCGAGACCGCGCACTGAGGACTTCTCGGCTTCAGCCGCAGCCGGCTGCCTGCGCTTCTTCACCGTCCGCCTACGCCGGAGGCCAGTTCGGGTAGCGCTGCTGCATGTACTCGATCGCCGTCGCCGGCCTCGTCTCGCCGCGCGCCGCAAAGCTGCGGTCGATCTGGGCGTTGATGTAGTCGAGCCGTGCCTGGAACGCGCGGTCTTCTGCATCGCGCTCATGGTCACTCCTCTTCCTCTTCTTCGCCACGTTCGATCACCTCCCTGATTCGCCTCAACTCGTTCGAGATATCCGTCATCAGCCGGAGGAACGAGTCCACCCGTTCTCTGTCGATGACCGGCTCTGGGGCCATGGATTCAGTGTGCGCCTCACTTCCACGCTGCGCAATACGCTCTTTTGGACACCCCGGATACGATCCACGCATGGAATTCGAGACACGCGCGATCCACGCCGGTCAGGAGCCCGATCCCGCGACCGGGGCGATCATCACCCCGATCTACCAGACCTCCACGTTCGTGCAGGAGGCCGTCGGAGTGCACAAGGGCTACGACTACGCCCGCGTCGCGAATCCGACGCGCACCGCGCTCGAGGAGGCCCTCGCGAGCCTCGAAGGGGCGACACACGGCCTGGCCTACGGCTCGGGTCTCGGCGCGACGACGACGATCATGCATCTCGTCGATCCGGGCCAGCGCGTCGTCCTGATCGCCGACGTCTACGGCGGCGTCTACCGGATGACCTCGCAGGTCTACGAGCCCAAGGGCTACCACTTCACCTACGTCCCGGCCGAGGAGTTCGACGACAACCTCAGCTCCTACCTCGGGGACGATGTCGCAGTGGTCTGGGTCGAGACGCCGTCGAACCCGCTCCTCAACGTCGTCGACATCCGCAAGGCGGCCGACGCGGCGCATGCCGTCGGCGCGGCGCTCGTCGTCGACAACACCTTCGCCTCGCCGTACCTCCAGCAGCCGCTCGAGCTCGGCGCCGACCTCGTCGTCCACTCGACGACGAAGTACCTCGGCGGCCACTCCGACGTCGTCGGCGGCTTCATCGGCACGAACGACGAGGGACTCGCGGAGCGGCTCCGCTTCCTGCAGAAGTCCCTCGGCGCCGTCCCCGGCCCGTTCGACTCCTGGCTCGTGCTGCGCGGGCTGAAGACGCTCGCCGTCCGCATGCGCCAGCACTGCGAGAACGGCCGGGCCGTCGCAGCGTTCCTCGAGGAGCACCCTGCCGTCGAGCGCGTGCTCTACCCCGGTCTTGCCTCGCACCCGAACCATGAGGTCGCGCGCCGGCAGATGCGCGACTTCGGGGGCATGGTCTCGTTCCTGCTCGAGTCCGAGGAAGAAGCCGTCGCGATGGTCGCGCGCACGAAGCTCTTCCAGCTCGCGGAGTCGCTCGGCGGCGTCGAGAGCCTGATCGAGCATCCGGCGCGGATGACGCACGCCTCGACCGCCGACGCGCCGTTCGCGGCGCCACGCAACCTGGTGCGGCTCTCGGTCGGGATCGAAGCGGAGAGCGACCTGCTCGCCGACCTCGAGCTGGCCCTCGCGCAGACGCCTGCGCGCGTCACGTCTGCCTCCGCGTAGCCGTGCTCGAGACGCTCGACCTGCGCTTCCTCGGCGTCGAGCGGGGCATCGCGTCGTACCTCGTCGACACCGACGACGGCCCCGCCCTGCACGACTGCGGGCCGGCGACGACGCTGCCGCGTCTTCGTGAGGCGATCGCCGAGCACGGCCTCGAGCTGCGCGACATCCGCCACCTGCTGCTCTCGCACATCCACTTCGACCACGCAGGCGCCGTCGGCCCGATCCTGCGCGAGCATCCGGACCTGACCGTCTGGGTCTCGCCGGTCGGCGTGCGCCACCTCGTCGACCCCTCACGCCTCGAAGCCTCGGCCCGCCGCCTCTACGGCGCCGACTTCGACCGGCTCTGGGGCGAGCTGGCACCGGTGCCGGAGCAGAACATCCGTATCGCCGAGGGGAACGCCGTCGGCTGGGAGGCGTTCGCGACGCCGGGTCATGCCTCCCATCACGTCGCCTACTTCCGTGACGGCACGCTCCTCGGTGGCGACGTCTGCGGGATTCGCGCGCAGCCCGGGCGGTACGTCCTTCCGATCTCCCCACCGCCCGACATCGACCTCGAGGCGTGGTTCGCCTCGATCGACGCGGTCGCGCAGCATGCGCCGGAGCGTCTCGCCCTCACGCACTTTGGGGTGGCCACCGACGTCAACTGGCACCTGCAGCGCCTCCGCGAGACGCTCACGAGCTGGGGAGAGTGGGTCGGCGGCGGGATGGAGCGGGACGCGTTCGTCGCGCTCGCCCGCCCCCAGGCAGGCGACGATGCCGCGAAGCTCTACGACCCGGTCGACCAGTTCGGCCAGTCGTGGCAGGGCCTCCGGCGCTACTGGGACAAGCGCGAAGCCGTCTAGTCGGCCGCGCGCCGGTGCACCCGGGCGCCCGAAGACTGGTCGATCGACATCAGCACCAGCTCGTCGACGACCACGTGTGTCGGCCGGGTGACGGCGTAGAGGATCGCGTCGGCGACGTCGTCGGCCGAGAGCGGCCGCGTGCCTTCGTAGACCGCCTTCGCGGCGGCCTCGTCGCCGCGGAAGCGGACGACCGAGAAGCCTGTCTCGACGAGCCCGGCGTCGACCGTCGTCACGCGGATGTCGCGGCCGAGCAGGTCTTCGCGGAGGGCCCGGGTGAAGCCGCGCACCGCGAACTTCGAGGCGATGTACGTCGCGCCGTTCGGATACGCCCAGCGCCCCGCGATCGAGCCGGTGTTGACGATGTGGCCCGGCTCGCGCAGGGATGACTGGAGCACCAGCCGCGTCATGCGCACGAGACCGTTCACGTTCGTCTCGAAGACGGCCCGCTCGTCCTCTTCCGAGGAGCGGTCGAACGGCTCCCGGCCGAGGGCGAGGCCGGCCGCGTTGACGAGGATGTCGCACGGCCCGGCCGTGTCGACAAACGCGCGGCAGCTCTCCGGATCGGTAACGTCGAGCGCAAGCGCGACCTCGGTCTCGAGCCGCTCCACGCGGCGCGCGCCGCCGATGACGCGGGCGCCCTGCTCGGCGAGCATGCGGGCGGTGGCAGCGCCGATCCCGCTCGACGCGCCGGTGACGATCGCCGTTGTGCCGTCGAGCCGCCTCACCCGCGCAAGTCTACGAAGTGACTCGCGCGGGTGAGGAGAGACCCGTCAGGACGTGACGCCAGAGACCTGGATGGTCTGGCTGATGCCGCTCTTGTCCGTTGCGACGACGGTGATCGCGTACGTCTTGGCGGGCAGCAGCTTGTACCCGGACGTGAACGTCAAGGACTGCGTGCCGGTCAGCTTGGCCGCCGACTCGCCGTTCCCGATCTTCTTGCCGCCGAGCTTGATCGTGTACTCGATGCCGATCGTCGCACCGCGCTTGTCGAAGTTCGAGAGCTTCGGCACCTGCACGGTCACCGAGAACGCCTTGCCCGCCTTGATCGGCGTGGTCACGCCGATCATCGACGCCGCCTGCTTCTTCCAGGCGTTGTAGGAGGGCTTCTTCGCTCCGGTCGTCTTCTCCAGGCCGCTGAACCAGGTTTGCGCGGTGCTGTCGCGGAAGATGAACCAGACGAACATCTGGACGTACGGGCTCTGTTGGGCGAGCTGCAGCGCCTTCTTCACGTCCGCGGCCTGCTTGGCCAGGCTGACCGGCAGGACGAGCTTCGACGCCGGGGCCGTCTGCTCGCCGTACTCGGTGATCCAGAGCGGCACCGGCCGCTTGAACCAGGTCTGCAGGTCGGCACCGAACTTGTTGATCGTCGTGAGGCCGACGTTCGGGTAGGCGACCTTCTGCGTCGGGCCGAAGATCGAGGCGGTTGGGTACGGATGCGTTGCCCAGGCGACGAACGGCAGCTTCGGGTTGATCAGCGAGACGTCCCGCGCGAACGTGGCCGGTGCGACCGAGTTGGTGACGCTGTCGGTGGGCGCGTTGTGCCCCCGGTTCGACGTCTCGCCCGCGGCCACCTGCGACAGCGCGTTGCCGGCCTTGAGGCCCTTGTAGCCGGCGTCGAACAGCTTCACGTACTCGGCGGGGCTGACAGCCTTCCCTGCGGCGTTGAACTGCGGCGTCAGGAAGAGCTGCAGGTTCGGCTCGTTCCAGATCGACCAGTGCGTGATGATGCCCTCGGTCTTGGTCGAGCCGTTGTAGCGCTTCGCCAGCATCTGCGTGAAGTTCGTGAGGTTCGCCAGATTCGTCGGCGGATGGTTCGGGGTCTGGCCGCCGTTTGCCCACTTCGGCGTGCCGGTGATGGTCACCAGGAGCTCCTGGCCGTACACCGCGGCCTCACGCGAAAGCGCGTCGAGGTCGCTGAGGTTGTAGGCCGGATCGTTGCCGTTGAGCGGGTTCGCGGGCTTGGTCGGCGCGATCTGCGACCAGTCTGCGAGCACATGGATCACCGACGAGCCCGCGGTCTCGGCGGACTTCAGGTTCACCGTCGGATTCGGATCGGCCGCCCAGCGGAAGCTCGGGTCGTCGTAGAAGCCGACGGGCATGCGTGTCACCGCCCGTGCGGTAGCCGCGGGAATGGCGATCAGGATGACGAGAACGAAGAAAGCGACGCGAACAGACCGCGGCACGAAGGCACCTCCTGGGCAGCGAGCAATGGGCAAAGTCACGCTAACGAGCGGGGATGATAGCGCTGTAAAGGACCCCTTCGGTTTGAGCTTCCCCGGAACGCCGAAGGCTACGCGACCGGTTACGGTTGGGCGATGGAGCGTCCCGCAATCCTCACGAAGTTCGACAGCCTCGCGCAGGGGTACGCAGCGCACGACTACGCGGATCCGCCGCGCTACCTCGCCCGGCGCGCGGCGGTGGTGACGGGCACCGGCCCCCGTCTCGCCCGCGGAGACACCATCCTCGACCTCGCCTGCGCGGACGGCAACATGGCCCGCCCGCTCGAGCAGCTCGGCTACCGCTACCGGGGCGTCGACGGCAGCGAGGCGATGATCGCCGAGGCCCGGCGCACGCTCGGTGACGGCGTGCCGCTCGAGGTCGGCCTCCTCCAGAGCTACGTCCCAGCGGAGCCGGTCGAGATGACGCTGCTGCTCCGCGCGGTCAAGTACGTGCCCGTCGCGGACAGGCCCGCGTTCTTCCGGCGCGTGGCCGGCTTCACCCGCACGAAGCTCGTGCTCGACTTCCCGCCCGAGGAAGAGGACGCGGCGCAGATGCGCGCCGACCTGCAGGCCGCCGGGTGGACGGACGTCGTCCAACGCCCGTTCTTCCTGCCTCAGCACGTCGCCTTCCCCGCGCCCCTGCGCCAGGCGACACGGACCTTGGAGCACACGGGGCCGCTCGCCCGGCTCGTGATGCGTTTCGCCGGGATCTGGGTCTGGAGCGCGGTTCCCCCGCGCTGACCTCACAGAGTTCTCACAGAAGCCTTACGCCGATGCCGCGTCGCCCCGAGCCAGGGCGGGTATCTCCAGCCGGTACGCATGACATCGACCAGATTGGAGAGGACATGCGACAGCTGTTCGTTCTGGCTGCAACCTGCTGCGCGTTGATCGGGGCAGGGGCGGCGTATGCGCACGACGGCGGTGGTGGGCTGGCAGTCAAGTCCGTCGGCGCGACCTTCACGGCAACGACCGCGAGCAACGTGCGGTCTTCGACCTGCACCGGAACGGATGGGGGCACCTACACGGCCACACGCGCAACCTATGCGGGGACCGCGTCGAGCTCGGAGGCGACCCTGAACGGGCCGCTGACGATCACGGCCACGAGCTTCATCAACACGACGAGCGGGGTGGGGTACGTCGACGGCAAGATCGCCGTGGCGAGCTCGTCGGGCACCACGAACGCCGACTTCGACGCCGTCTACTCGAACGGCACCGTGACGGGCTTCGCGAAGGGGAACGGCCACAGCGTCGCGCTCCTCGCGAACGTCAGCGCGGGCTTCAACCCGACGGGCGGCTTCACGAGCGGCCAGATCGGCGGTAGCGCCGGCGGCGCCGCCATCGAGCTCGGCTCGCAGGCCTGTCAGGCGGCTGCCCCTGCCCAGCAGGAGATGATCGAGGTGCACGGCACGGTCTCGGCCGTCTCGTCCTCGTCGATCACGGCAGCCGGCGTCACCTGCGCCGTGCCCGCCGCCCTCCAGACGAACGTCGCGACGTTCCACGTCGGTGACTCCGTCTACGTCGAGTGCAGCTACGCGAACGGCGTCGCGACGCTCGACAACATCGCCCAGGGCGGCACGTTCCACGGGAAGCTCGTCGTGCACTGCCACGCGAACAGCGGGCAGCGGACGGCGTTCCTGCGGAACTTCAAGACGCACTACGGCCGTCACCACCGGTAGGCGACCAGCTGGTTGGGGCGCGGGCTCTCCGAGGCCCGCGCCCCGACAGCATCCGTGGGTTGGACTCCACCGTTTTGGGTAGGTCCCCAGACATGGAGTGCGCGGGCGGAGGGCCTGGGGCCGACCGGCCTCGGTACGGGGCAGGGCGATGAGCTCGGTCGGACTGCAGCTTCCGGCGGTCTCGCGTCTCGACGAGCGTCGTGCCGACCCCGCCGCTGCCGACCGCGCAGCCGCGCTCTACACGCGCTACGGCCGTCAGATCTACGCCTTCTGCCTCTCGCGCCTCCGCGACCCGCACGAGGCCGAAGACGCAGCGCAGTCGACGTTCCTGAACGCGTTCCGCGCCTTCGGGAAGGGCGCAGCCCCGGAGTTCGAGTCGGCCTGGCTCTACCGGATCGCGACGAACGTCTGCTTCAGCCGCCAGCGCGCCGCCGTGCGCCGCCGGCGCATCGAATCGCCCGCGGATCTCGGCGCGATCGCGCACGAGCTCGCCGGCCGCTCACCCGACGCCGACGCCCTCGTCGGGCTCGGGGAGGCGCTGGGCGACATCCCCGAACGCCAGCGCCAGGCGCTGCTCCTACGCGAGTGGCACGGGCTCTCCTACAACGAGATCGCCGACACGCTCGGGCTGACGCAAAGCGCGGTCGAGACGCTGATCTTCCGCGCCCGCCGCTCCCTTGCCGCCGCGCTCGCGCAGCCGGACGCGACGGGCGACGGGGTCCCGTTACCGTTGACGCGGCGCGTCACACCGCACTGATCGCTCACGTCGCGCGACAGACGTTGACGCGCCCGTTCCAGAGCACCCAGGTGCCGAAGGCGCCCGACTTCAGGGGTGCGACACGCACCTCGAGCCGCGTATAGGCCCGAGCGCCGTTCGCGGTGCAGCGGCCGATCCACGACGCTCGAAGCTGGATCCGGCCCGTCACCCATCCGGGCGTTGCGGCCGCCTCGACCGAGGTCAGGCCGGCGGCAGTCGCCTCGCTCGAGCCCCAGTGCTGCCACCGCAGCCGCCATGCCCTCCCGCTCGGATCGCCGGCATCGTCGATCGTCGACGGGGCAACGTGACCCCAGCCGATGCCGGACGGCCCGAAGGAACCGGTCGACCCCAAGACGACACCGCTGCCCGCGTCGGCCCGGCCCGAAACGGTCGCGACCAGCGTGAGAAGCAGCACCAGCACGGCGATTCGACGAACGATCGCAATCCGGTTGGCGTGCGCGGGGGTGGTCATCAGTGGTCTACAAGAGAGATGGGCGGTGACGGGCTCGAACCGCCGACCCTTCGGATGTAAGCCGAATGCTCTACCAACTGAGCTAACCGCCCTCGGCGGATCAGTCTGCCCGATCCTCGCCCGGTCGGCCTCTCAGGCGACTCCCAGCGCTCGCACGACGCAGTCACTGCACCGCTTCAGGGCGTTCACAGCGCGGCCCGTTGTCATGGAAGGCGTCGAGAACGTCAACCACGAAGCAAGGAGCCAGACATGAACGCAAAGGGACGCATCGCAACCGGCATCGCAGGAATGGCGCTTGCCATCGGCTCCGTCACCGGCGTAGCAACCGCCGCGACGCACGCCGCCAAGGACACCGGCACGAGCACCAGCTCGACGTCCACCGCACAGCCGCCCGCCGGGCATCCGGACGGGCCTCCCGGAGCCGCTGCCATCGCGAGCTACCTCGGCATCACAACCGACGCGCTCTCGACCCAGCTGAAGGCGGGCACCACGCTCACCGCCCTCGCGACGGCGAACGGCAAGACCGTCGCCGGGCTCGAAGCGGTGATGATCGCCGACGCGAAGACCCACCTCGACCAGGCGGTCTCCGACGGCAAGCTCACCGCGGCGCAGGAGACGACGATGCTCGCGAACCTCCAGTCGCACATCGCCGACATCGTCACCCGGTCCGGACCCCCGAGCGGCGGCCCGGCCGGGAGCGGCGGCGGCAAGGGCCCGCAGGGTCCGCCGCCGACGAGCAGCAGCTAGCGCCTCGACGACGTCTGCGGGGAACGGGCGTCTGGACCCGTTCCCCGCAGCGTGGTAGAAGTGCGGCGTGACCGTAGGGGGCTCGGTTCGCCAACATCGCGTAGGTGCTCAGTGGCGCAAGGCGCCATTCGTGCTGCGCCACCACCCGAGCGCGCTTGTCGCGGCAACGGTCGCGGCGCTCCTCGTCGCGCTCGCGGCAGCCTCCTCGCCGCTCGTCACGACAGTCGCCGCGAGCCAGTCGCTCCACGACCAGCTGGCCGACCTCACCCCGTACGGAACCGGCGTCCAGGTCACCGTGCAGCCGTCGGCGCCGACAGGCCCTCCGACGGTCGCGTCGCTCCTGGCCGAGGAGAACAAGCACGTCGCCGCGGTCAACGGCCTCCAACAGAGCCTGCCGTATGTCGGTGCGACCGACACCACCCTGCTCAGCACCGGCGGTGGAACCAACGTCAGCTTCGGGAACTCGAGCAACACGGTCCTGCCGATGGCACGTCCGGGCTTCCTCGACCACGTCCACATCGTCAGCCAGACCTCGGGCCCGGGCGTGTGGATCTCGACGATCGCGGCGCATGCGCTGCACGTGCAGCCGGGCGAGACGCTCCAGATCCAGTCGGGCTTCTCGTCGTTCACGCCGCCGGTCGTCAACGGCCATCGCCTCGTCCTGCCCAAGCCCCTGACGCACCTGCGGGTGAAGGGCATCTACACGGCGCTCGCCTACGAGCCCGAGACGTCGTACTGGGTGCACTTCATCGAGAAGATCTACCCGGCGACGCTCGACGACTCCCCGCCCCCGAGCTTCTTCTTCGTCAGCCGGGCGCAGCTCATCCAGCTCTCGCTGACCCAGGGAGGCTTCGAGGAGATCTACCAGCTGCCCGTCGACCCGCACGGGATGACGCTGCCGAGCGCCCGCTCGCTCACCACGCGATTCACCCAGCTCAGCATCGGGCTGCGGCCGAACCGGTCGGCCCTGGGGAACGCCCTCGGGTGTCACCGGATCCCGCCGCACTCGCGCTCGTGCACCGTGGTCAGCTCGCTCTCCTCGGCGGTCGGGCTCGCGGACAAGAACGTGAGCGCGATCTCGCCCGCGATCACGCTCCTCTCCGGCGCGGGCACGGGCATCGCGCTTGCCGTTGCCGCCGCGGCCGGCGTCTTCCTCGTCCGGCGCCGCCGGGCCGAGTCGGCGCTCCTCTTCGCCCGCGGCGAGCGCGTGCGGACATTCGCCTCGCGCACGGCCGTCGAAGCGCTGCTGCCGACGGTCGTCGGCGGAGCGGCCGGCTTCGGGCTTGCCGTCCTCCTCACGGGGACGTTCGCCCCGAAGGGCGCCTTCGACCAGGCGACGATCCTCTCGGCGGCCGCGCATGCAGCCGTCGGCGTGGCGATCGGCCTCGCGCTCCTCACCGGCATCGCCGCCGCGGCGTTCCGGCGGCTGTTCGATACAGGCGCACGCTCGCGGCGGCTGCGCTGGACCGTGTGGGAAGCGCCGGTGCTCCTCATCGCCGGGCTGCTCCTCTACGACATCTCGACGGGCGGCGGGCTCGCCCAGAGCGGCGCCTCGAGCGGCAGCCACCCCACGCTCGCCGTCTTCCTCTGCCCGCTCCTCCTCGTCGCCGGCGTCGCCGGGCTCGCCGCCCGGGGAGCGCGCGACGTGCTGCGCCCGCGCGCAGCGGGCGACAACGGGCGGCTCGGCACCGCCGCCTACCTCGCCCTCCGCCGCCTCGGAGCGGCCCGCGGCGTGATCGTCGCACTCGCGGTCGTCTCGTCGGTCGCCTTCGGCGCCTTCTTCTACGCCGAGACGCTCGACGCATCGCTTGCCCACTCGACGAAGGAGAAGGCCTACATCGCCGAGGGCAGCGATGTCCAAGGGCGGCTCCTCGAGGGGCAGAAGCTTCCCGCAACGTTCCCGTACCCGCTCTCGCGCGTGCAGTACGCGAACCAGATCGCGACGATCCAGACCCAGTTCGGCTCCCTGGCGGACGTGATCACGATCGACCCGGCCACGATCGGCTCGGTGCTGCACTGGTCGAGCGACTGGGGAACGAACCCGACGCATGTGCTCGACAAGCTCACCGTCGGCAAGACCCTGCCCGTGATCGCCACGACCGCCGTCCCGAAGAGCACGACGTCGATCTGGCTCGCCGGCGCACGCGTGCCCATCCGGATCGTCTCGCGCGTGCGCGCCTTCCCGGGGATGAGCCAGGGCGTCCCGCTCGTCGTGACCTCCGACGCCGCGTTCACCTACGCCGCCAAGTCCCGCAACGTGCTCGACTCGCTCAACGTCCCGTGGACGTACGTCTGGGCGAGCGGACCGCCGCGCGCCGTCGAGACGGCGCTCGAGCGGTCGAGCCTGCGCCCGTACTACCTGACGACCGTCGCCTCGTTCGAGAACGACCCCGACGTGAAGCTCGCGACGCGCACGTACGGCTTCATGCGCACGATCGCCGTTGCCTCCGCGGTGCTCGTCCTTATCGGCCTCCTGCTCTACCTCCAGGCCCGGCAGCGCTCGCAGGTGATCGCCTCGGCCCTCAGCCGGCGGATGGGCCTGCGCCGCCGCACCGAGATCATCTCGCTTGCGCTCGAGCTGGGCGCGATCGTCCTCTTCTCCGCGGTGATCGGCGGGGTGATCGCCGTCGCCTCGGCCGCGACGATC
>CAIYXH010000242.1 GCA_903930195.1 uncultured Actinomycetes bacterium
GAGCCGTTAACGACGTAGGGACAGGTCGCCTGACCTGTCCCTTCGGCTGAGGGGCCGTGAAGGGTTCGAACCGTCGACCTTGGGCTTAAGAGTCCCCTGCTCTACCAACTGAGCTAACGGCCCGCGGGGCGCGAATACTCTAGCGGGAGTGCGCATCCTCTCGATCGTCGGCAACCGTCCGCAGTTCATCAAGGCCGCGCCGCTCTCTGCCGCGCTGGCCGCAGCGGGCATCGACGAGGTCGTGCTGCACACGGGCCAGCACTACGACCGCGCGCTCTCAGAGGTCTTCTTCGAGGAGCTCGGCCTGGCCGAGCCGCGCTACTCCCTCGGCGTCCACGGCGCCGACCCGGCCGCGATGCTGCCCGGGATCCGCGCGGCCGTCGCGGCGGAGCGGCCCGACTGGGTGCTCGTCCTCGGCGACACGAACTCGACGCTCGCCGGCGCCCAGGCGGCAGGCGCTGTCGCCGTCGCCCACGTCGAGGCCGGGCTACGGAGCTTCGACCTCGAGATGCCCGAGGAGCGGAACCGGATCGCCGTCGACCGGCTCTCGGCGCTCCTGCTCTGCCCGGACGAGCAGGCCGCCGCGCAGCTCGCAGCGGAAGGGATCGCCGGACGGGTCGAGGTCGTCGGGGACGTGATGGCCGACGCGCACCGTCTCTTTGCCCCGGTCGCCGCCGCCCGGTCCCGGATCCTCGACGAGCTCGGCCTCGAGCCCGGCGGCTACGTCCTCGCGACGATCCACCGTGAGGCGAACGTCCGGCCGGAGCGCCTCGCACGGATCGTCGCCGGGCTCGCACGCGTCGACGGGCCGATCGTCTTCCCGGCGCACCCACGTACGCGTGCCGTGCTCGCGACGCTGCCGGAGCTCCCGTTCGTCCCGATCGACCCGGTGGGCTTCCTCGACATGACCGTGCTCACGGCCGGCGCGCGGGTGATCGTCACCGACTCGGGCGGCTTGCAGAAGGAGGCGTATTGGCACGGGGTTCCCTGCGTCACCGTGCGTCCGAGCACGGAGTGGACAGCCACCGTCGCGGCCGGGGGCAACGTTCTCGTCGACGACGATCCCGACCGGATCGCCGCTGCCGCAGCCGCCGCAGCCTTCCCCGCGAACGCCCCGCAGCTCTACGGCGACGGGCATGCCGGCGACCGCATCGCGGCGGCGCTGTACGCTTCGCGCCCGTGACGGGCGGTTCATACGACGTTGCGATCGTGGGCGCGGGCTATGTCGGCGTCCCGCTCGCCCAGACCTTCGCGGACGCGGGCAACCGTGTCCTCCTCATCGACGTGGTCTCGGAGCTCGTCGACGCGCTCAACCGCGGGATCAGTCACATCGAGGACGTCCCGTCGTCGGCGCTCGAGCCGCACGTCTCGAGCGGCCGCATCGTCGCGACGACCGACTACGAGCAGGCGAAGCACGCGCACGCCGTGCTGATCGCGCTCCCGACCCCGCTGACGAAGCAGCGCGAGCCCGACCTCACCTACGTGGAGCGCGCCGCCCAGGCGCTCGCCCCCGTGCTCCAGCGCGGCCAGGTGATCGTGCTCGAGTCGACGACCTATCCGGGGACGACGCGCGAGGTCGTGCAGCCGATCCTCGAGAGCGGCAGCGGCCTCAAGGCCGGCGTCGACTTCCATCTGGCCATGTCGCCGGAGCGCGTCGATCCCGGCCGCACCGACTGGACGACGAAGACGACGCCGAAGGTCGTCGGCGGCATCGACGCCGCGAGCACCGAGGCCGCGGCCGCCGTCTACCGCAAGGCCGTCGACACGGTGCACGAGGTCTCGACCCCCGAAGCGGCCGAGCTGACGAAGCTCCTCGAGAACATCTTCCGCTCCGTGAACATCGCGCTCGTCAACGAGCTCGCGCAGCTCTGCGACCGGATGGACATCGACGTCTGGGAGGTCATCAACGCGGCGGCGACGAAGCCCTTCGGCTTCATGCCGTTCCAGCCCGGCCCCGGCCTCGGCGGGCACTGCATCCCGCTCGACCCCTACTACCTCTCCTGGAAGGCGCGCGAGTTCGACTTCTCGACGCGCTTCATCGAGCTCGCCGGCGAGGTCAACAACAACATGCCGTACTTCTGCCGGTCGGTGATCTCGCAGGCGCTCAACCACGGGTTGAAGCGCTCGGTCTCCGGCTCGAAGATCCTGATCCTGGGCGTCGCCTACAAGGCCGACATCGGCGACTGCCGCGAGACCCCGGCCACGAAGCTCGTCGAGCTGCTGCAGAAGGCCGGGGCCGATGTCAGCTACCACGATCCGCACGTCCCGGCGTTCGAGGGGCTCCGCTCCGTGGAGCTCGAGCCCGAGGCCTACGACTGCGTCGCGATCGTCACCGCGCACTCGGCCGTCGACTATGGCGACATCGTCAAGCGGGCGAAGGTCGTCGTCGACTTCCGCAACGCCACCAAGGGCCACGAGATCGACGGCAAGGTCTGGAAGCTCTGATGGGTGCCGATCCCGTGCGGATCGGGCAGGCCGGGCTGGGCGCGTGGGGACGGAACCTCGTCCGGAACGTCGACGCCCTCGCCGACCTGACCTGGATCTGCGACGCCTCCGAGGAGCGCCGCGCGAGCTTCGGACGGCAGTTCCCGAACGCAATCGTCACCGACTCGTTCGCGGAGATGCTCGCCGACCCGGAGCTCGAGGCCGTCGTGATCGCGACCCCGGTGCCGACCCACTACGCCCTCGCCAAGCAGGCGCTCGAGGCGGGCAAGCACGTGTTCGTCGAGAAGCCGCCGGCGATGCGCGGCTCCGAGATGGAAGAGCTCGTGACGCTCGCCGAGTCGCGCGGCCTCGTGCTGATGCCGGGGCACCTGCTGCTCTACCACCCGGGCGTGCGCAAGCTCAAGGAGCTCGTCGACTCCGGCGAGCTCGGCGACGTGCTCTGCATCTACGGCAACCGGCAGAACCTCGGCACGATCCGCAAGGACGAGAACGCGCTCTGGTCGCTCGGTGTCCACGACCTCTCGGTGATCCTCTACCTCGTCGGCGAGGAGCCGGTCGAGGTGCACGCCCACGGGAACGCGTTCCTGACGCCCGGGGTCGAGGATGTCGTCTTCTGCTTCATGCGCTTCCCGAGCGGGAAGATCGCGCACCTCCATCTCTCCTGGCTCGACCCGCACAAGATGCGGAAGATGACCGTCGTCGGGCGCGACAAGATGGCCGTCTTCGACGACATGGAGCTCGAGCGGAAGATCACCGTCTACGAGAAGCACCCCGAGGAGCCCGAGGCGGGCACCTACGGCGAGTGGCGGACGCGCACGGGTGACATCATCAGCCCGAAGATCGCGAGCGACGAGCCGCTCAAGCTGGAGATCACCCACTTCCTGCGCCTGATTCGCGAAGGTGGCGACGGGACCGAGGCGCGCGACGGGCTCACCGTCGTCCGCGCCCTCGACCGGCTCCAGCAGTCGCTCGACGGAGCATGACCGCCGAGATCCACGAGACGGCGATCGTCTATCCGGGCACGGTGCTCGGCGAGGGCGTGAAGGTGCTCGAGGGCGCCGTCGTCGGGAAGCAGCCGACACTCTCCCCGCGCTCCACCGCGAAGCGCGAGCCGCTGCCGCCGGCCGTGATCGGCGCCGGCACCGTCATCTCGACGGGCGCGGTCGTCTTCGCCGGAACCACCATCGGCGAGCGGTGCATCGTCGGCGACCAGTCCTGCATCCGCGAGCGGGTCACCCTCGGTGCCGACGTCGTCCTCGGCCGCGGCTCGCTGATCGAGAACGACACGACCGTCGGCTCGCTGACGAAGATCCAGGCCGGCGCCTACATCACGGCCTACTCGACCCTCGAGGAGAACGTCTTCATCGCGCCGTGCGTCGTCACGACGAACGACAACTTCATGGGGCGCACCGAGCGGCGCCACGCGCTGATCAAGGGCCCGACGATCCGCCGCGGCGCCCGCGTCGGCGGCGGCTGCGTGCTCTGCCCGGGCATCGAGATCGGCGAGGAGGCCTTCGTCGGTGCCGGCGCCGTCGTCACGAAGGACGTCCCGCCCCGCATGCTCGTCGTCGGCAACCCCGCCCGCGTGCTGCGCGAAGTCGCGGCAGACGAGCTCCTGGAGAACCAGTAGTCGCCCAGGGCGCCGGCAAAGCCGGCACCCTCCGAAGACCGGACGGGGACAGCACAAACCCCGTCCCTCCAGCGCCTTTGCAGCTGGTTCAGGTCGCGGAACGGGAGAGCGCGAGGCTGTACGCCGCCACGTTCTTCGTCTTCGGCGGCCCGCCGAGCTTCACCTCGACGTAGTAGGTACCCGCGGCCGGCGCGCGGAACGAGAGCCGCTGCTGCGCGCCTACGAGTGCCGACTCCGACAGGAGCCCGCGCAGAGCCCCGCCGACCGAATCGACCTGCGTCGTGTGCGGCTTCCAGACGATCATGGTCATCGCGCGCGTCTGACTCCCCGAGAGCCGCGCGTAGAGCCGCTCGCCCTTGTGGAGCGCGATCGAGTAGACGTCGATCGGGTCGTCCCAGTAGTCGAGGGTCGCGGAGAGCTGGGTCGCAGCGCCGACCGGATGGGCGCCCGACACGCCGGAGCCGGCATCGTCATTCGGCTCGTAGGCATCCGGCGTCGGGAGCGCCGGGACGCCGCGCTGGAGCCACGTGAGCGCCCGGTCGACGTCGAGACGACCCCAGCCCGTGAGCGAGTCGCGGCCGATCAGGCAGGTCGCGCACCCGTTCTTCGGCGTGTCGTCGGTGGCGGAGCGCTCGAGCAGCCACTCGACCTGGTCGACGGTCAGCTTCGGATCGACGCCGAGCAGCAGGGCGGCAGCGGCGGCCACCTGAGGCGCGGCGAACGAGGTGCCGTCTCCCTGCCGGAGCTCGTCGGGCCCGCACTCCGAGTACGGCTGGCCGTCGCAGCCGCTCACGGTCGTGTCGACGAGGTTGCGCGGGACAGTCGAGAAGATCCCGACGCCCGGCGCCGCCAGGTCCACGAAGAGGGCGTCGCGGTTCGAGAAGGTGGGAACCCCACCCGTCTCGTTCAGGGCGGAGACGCCGAGGACGTGCGGCAGTGCCGCCGGGTAGTCGGCGAAGTCCCACGGCATCTTCGGCGCATCCGTGCCGTTCCCGGCGGCGGCAACGATCAGCACGCCGCGTGAGGTCGCGTACTCGATCGCCTTGCGCTCCAGCGGCGAGTAGCCGTCGTACTGCGGGTCACCTGGATCGCGCGCCGCGCCGAAGCTGAGGTTGATCACACGCGCGCCGTGGGCGACGGCCCAGTAGATCGCGTTCGTCTCGGCGGTGAGCGAGAGCACGTCTCCCTCCGGGTCGACGACCTTGGCGATCAGGAGCTTGGCGTTGAAGGCGAGCCCGGCGATGCCGAGGCTGTTCGAGGGATTCGCTGCGACGATGCCCGCGACGAACGTGCCGTGGCCGTCGGTATCGACCTTCCACGACGACCCGGCGACGAACGACTTGCCTGCAGCGATCCGTCCGGCGAACTCGGGGTGGTCCGCATCGATGCCGGAGTCGATGATCGCGACGCGGACAGGCGCGAGGGTCGGCGCCGTCGTCCAGAAGTCCCACGCCTTGTCCTGGGTCAGATACCACTGCTTCGCCGCGAGCGGCTCGGTGTTCGCGAACGCGGCGTGCCGCGAGACGGCGTACGCCGGCCCGGCCGCGAGCAGGCAGAACGCGAGCGCGGGAGCGAGCGCCCGCCGCACCCTACGGCCCCTCGAACGTGGCGGAGACGCCGGGCGAGAGGCCGTGGCCGGGCGCGCAGCGGACGCGATAGACACCGGGCGCGAGCTGCGCGACCACCGAGAACGAGCCCGTCGCGGTCGTCGTCCCGGTGGCAACCGTCGTCCAGACATGGCCGTTCTGTCGTTGTACCTGCACCGCCGCGCCGCTGAAGGCGGGCGTCGAGGTGCCCGTCACGGTGCCGCCGGCGGTCGCAGCAGTGACGACCGGAACGACCGGGACCTTCACCGTCGCCGCGCGCACGTCGCCTGCCGCGAGGCGGTAGGTCGTCGTGATCGACGGGTGCAGCACGACCGTGAAGCTTCCGTCCGCCGCCGGTGCGATCGCCTGGACGGTCTGCCAGCCGGTGACGGTCTTCTGCTCGAGCGTGACCGCGGTGACGCCGCGCGCGAGCCCGGTCAGGCTCACCGGCTGGCCGGCGGTGACCGCGGCCGTGGGCTTGTCGAGGGCGAGCCAGCCGATCGCGAACCAGGTCGAGCGGAGCCCGAGATCGGCGCGTAGCTGCGGGCCGGTGAGCGTGATGCTGCCCTTCGTCCCGACCGCGACCATCGACTGGATGTGCTCGGACGGCCCCGGCGTGAGCTGGAACGAGACGAGCTGGCCGGGGACCGCGATCGCCTTCGCGACCTTGGTGGCGTTGAAGAGGACGGGGCCCCAGTCGTGGTAGGGCGAGATCGTGTCGTAGGGGTCATCGACCGACTGGAGATACGGGACCACCTGCCCGCCGTTCGCCTCGGCGTACGAGACCGTGCGGCCGCCCGAGCTCGCCGAGAAGTAGGCGGTGATCACCTTCCCCTTGTAGAGGACGACCTGGTGCGCGGTCGCCGTGACCGCGGCCGTGACGGCGGGGCTCTCGGCGTGGATGCCACCGTACTCCTGGTCGCGCGAGTCGCTGTAGACGTCGAACGAGCGCGCCGTGACCACGTTCTCGATCTCGGCGAGCGCGTACGAGCGCGCCGCGACGGCCTGCGTCTGCAGCGCCGCAGCAGGCCAGGTCGAGGGCATCTCCGCGCCGACGACCCCGTCGACGTACTGCTCGAGATCGAGCGTGTTCACGACCTGGACGGTCGTACCCGTCGAGCTGACGACCAGCGAGCCCCGGTAGGGCGTGCTGCCGTACGAAAGCGGGGTCGGCCCGGGCGAGAAGGTGAGCGGCGACGCGAGCGTCTGGCCGGAGACGACGAGCGAGGCGGGCACGACGAGCTTGCCCGCGGGAAGGGCGACTGTGGTGCCGTTCGCGTCGACGACCGTCCAGGGATCGCTCGAGGAGAGCGTGGCAGTCTTACGGCCCGAATCGAGCAGCACCCGGATTCTCGTCGAGGGCTCGGCGGTCACGGTGGTGCCGGTGTAGTAGTGCTCGAGGATCTGCGTGGCGGTCCAGCCGTGGCGGGCGAAGCCGTCCGCGCCCCACTGGCTCATCCCCATCCCGTGCCCCCAGCCGTGGCCGGTGAGGACAAGCGTCGAGGCGGCGCTGCTCGTGACGATCGCCGTCCCGACCGCAGGGATCGTGGTGGTCGAGGATGTCGTCCCGGTCGTCGCGGCCTTGGAGGTCGAGGTCGTGCCCGTCGTGCACGGCAGGGTCGAGGTCGACGTGACCGGCGTGGTCGTCACCGGTGCGGTTGTCGTCGTCAGGCCGGTGGTGGTGCCTGTCGTCGTGACCGGCAGCGTCGAGGTGGTCGTCGTGCCCACCGTCGTGTAGATCGTGGTCGGGGCACCGACGGTCGTCGTCCCGCCGCAGGGGGTTGTGGTCGTCGCGCCGATGACCGCCTTGCCGCCCTTCGTCGAGAGCAGACTCGCCGAGGCCGCTCCACCGAGGGCGAGCCCGGTCAGCAGCACGAGAAGCAGCACGCGACCGAGCACGAGGCCACCGTAGCAACGTCCCGATGAAGTCCCTGTAAAGGGCCGCTTTCTCCTCGCAGTGAGCAATCATGGAAGACCTACGTGCTCGCCGAGGTAGGTTGCGGGAGCTGGCACCCAGAGACGGACGCACGACCGTGGATACGCTTGTGTCGCACAGCGCACTATCGCCAAGCCGTCACGCTCCTCCGCCGTAGCGAGCAGTACGAATCGTTGTGGGTCCAGATCAGCGAGGTGGTCGCACAACGGCGCTTGCCCGAGCGATCCATTGGGCCGCTCTGCGAAGCTGCCTACGGGCTCCGGATTCGGCGGGCTACCTCTCTCGCCAACGTCGAGATCACATATGGCGAAGCCGTGGCCGAGCTGACGGCAAGCCGCGATCTCAAGGCATTGCGCCACGCCCGCTCTCCGCGCACACCGCGAGCAGGTCCGCGAACACTGGGCGCGGGTGCCCCTCGACGATCCCTTCGAGCTCGCCGCTCGTAGGAATCAGCCAACCCTCGACGTTCCCGAGGCCTGAGCGAATCAGCTCTCGTCGAGGCGCGACGCGTACTGCTCGGCGTAGTACGCCTTGTACTCGTCCGACTTGAGCGGCTCCCACCAGTCGCGGTTCTCGCGGTACCAGGCCACGGTGTCGGCGAGGCCGCCGGAGCCGAACGAGTGCGAGGGCGACCAGCCGAGGGCGCGCAGCTTGGACGAGTCGACGGCGTAGCGGCGGTCGTGGCCGGGGCGATCCTCGACGTGGCGGACGAGATCGGGGCTCGCGCCGGTGTGGTCGAGGATGCCGCGAACGACGTCCATGTTCTCGCGCTCCTGGCCGCTCACGTTGTAGACGCCGCCCGGCTCGCCCTCGCGGAGGACGAGCTCGACGCCCGCGCAGTGATCCTCGGCGTGGAGCCATTCGCGCCGCTGCTTGCCGTCGCCGTAGACCGGGAGCTGGAGGCCGTCGAGCGCGTTCGTGATGAAGAGCGGCAGCAGCTTCTCGGGGAACTGGTGCGAGCCGTAGGTGTTGGCGCCGCGGGTGATCGAGGCGTTGACGCCAAAGGTGCGGACGTAGGCGAGCACCTGCAGGTCGCCGCCCGCCTTCGAGGCCGAATACGGGCTCGACGCACGGATCGGCGCGTCCTCGGTCGAGGGCGAGGCGCCGAGCGGGATGTCGCCGTAGACCTCGTCGGTCGAGACCTGGACGAACCGCAGCCCGCGATCGCGGGCATGGGTGAGGAGCACCTGGGTGCCGAGAACGTCGGTCGTGATGAACTCGGCCGGCCCGAGAATCGAGCGGTCGACGTGGCTCTCGGCGGCGAAGTTGACGATCGCGGCGCAGCCCTTCGCCGCCTGGGCGACCGCGACGGGGTCGGCGATGTCGCCCTGGTGGAACTCGTGCTCGAGCCCGGCGAGGTTCGCGCGGTTGCCGGCGTAGGTCAGCTTGTCGAGCACGACGACCTCGTCGCCCTGGGCCACGAGGCGGCGCACGAAGTGCGAGCCGATAAAGCCGGCACCGCCGGTGACGAGGACGCGCATGGCTCTAGAGGCTACTCGGACGCGAGCAGCGCGAGACAGGCACGCAGCCCGTCGCGCCAGTGCGGGAGCTCGGGCGCGCCCTTCTCGGAGCGCAGCACCGCGTGCGCCGGCCGCGGGGCCTTGGCGCCGAACTCCTCCGTCGTGATCGTCCGCACCCGGCAGGCCACACCGGCCTCCTCGAAGATCGCCTCCGCGAACTCCGCCCACGAGCACTGCCCCGCCGCGGCCACGTGGTAGACGCCGTAGGGGAGCTCGAGGAGTGCAGAGGTCGCGTCGGCGAGATGCCCGACGTAGGTCGGGCAGCCGATCTGGTCGCCGACGACGGCGACCTCGTCACGCGTCTCGGCCAGCCGCAACATCGTGCGGACGAAGTTCGTGCCCGTGGCGCCGAAGAGCCACGA
>CAIYXH010000243.1 GCA_903930195.1 uncultured Actinomycetes bacterium
CGCCGGCCTTCGAGAGCTCGACGACGTCGCCGTTCTCGGCGATCACGATGGAGCCCGCCGGAACGCCGGCATCACGGCCGAGGCGCGCGTGTGCAGCCTGCATCCGGTACTCGCCGTGGACCGGCATCAGCGCCTTCGGCCGGATCAGGCTGAGCAGCGTGCGCATCTCCTCCGAGCGCGCGTGGCCGGAGACGTGCACGGGCGCGTTCTCCTCGTGCAGCACCTCGGCGCCGCTCCGGGTGAGGCGGTTGATCGAGTCGTGGACGCGCAATTCGTTGCCGGGGACCGGGCGCGCGGAGATGATCACGGTGTCGCCGCGTTCGACGCGAACGGCCGGGTGATCGTTGTAGGCGATGCGCGTGAGGGCCGAGAGCGGCTCGCCCTGGGAGCCTGTGCAAAGGATCAGCTGCTCGTGCGGCTCGAGCTCGTCGAGGTCGTTCGGACGGACGAAGATGTCCTCGGGCGCCTCGACGTAGCCGAGGCTGCGCGCGATGTTGACGTTCTTGCGCATCGAACGGCCGATCACGGCGACCTTGCGGTTCGAGGTCACGGCGACGTCGATCGCCTGCTGCAGGCGGTGGATGTTCGAGGCGAAGGACGAGACGAGGACGCGACCGGTGCGCGAAGGGATGATCTGGCGGAACGCCTCGCCGACGACGCGCTCCGACTGGGTGAAGCCCGGGCGCTCGGCGTTCGTCGAGTCGGCCAGGAGCAGATCGACGCCGCGGTTGCCGAGGTCGGCGAGCTTGCCGACGTCGGTGCGAAGACCGTCGACGGGCGTGTGGTCGAGCTTCCAGTCGCCGGTGTGGAAGACGCGGCCGGCGGCGGTCTCGATCGCGATGCCGGCGGCATCGGGGATCGAGTGCGACATGCGCACGAAGTCGATCTTGAACGGACCGATGTCGAACGCACCCGCGTCGGGGTCGACCTCGCGCAGCTCGGCGGCGCGCAGCAGGCCATGCTCGTCGAGCTTCGACGAGACGAGGGCGAGGGTCAGCTTCGTCGCGTAGATCTCCTTGACCCGCACCTCGCGGAGGAGATACGGCAGCGCGCCGACGTGATCCTCGTGCGCGTGGGTCAGCAGGACAGCGCGTACCTCGCGGTCGAGGAGGTACGTGAAGTCGGGAAGGATGATGTCGACGCCGAGGTGCTCGTCGCGCGGGAACGCAAGGCCGACGTCGACGACGATGGTCTCCCCGCCGATCTCGAAGACGGTCATGTTCTTGCCGACTTCGCCGAGCCCGCCGAGCGGGATCACGCGTAGGACCTGGTCGCTCATCGTCGGGACAGCATACGGGCGTCGCCCGCGGCTCAGGCCGGGACGAGCAGGCCGAGGCGCGAGAGGCAGTCGCGCACGCGGGCGAGCTCCTCGTCGGTCGGCGGCACCATCGGCAGGCGGAACGCTCCACCGTCGAGACCCAGCAGGTTGACGGCGGCCTTGATCGGGATCGGGTTGGTCGCGATCGTCAGCAGCTCGTACGCGGGGGCAAGCTCGGCGTCGATGGCGCGGGCGCGTTCGACATCCCCGTCGAGATTCGCCTGCACCTGCGCTGCGGTCTGCGGGCCGGCCACGTGGGTGTGGACGAGCACCCCGCCCACCGCGCCGAGCTCCATGAACGGCTGCAGCAGGTCACCGTCGCCGGCGTAGAGGTCGAGCCCCGTCCCGACGATGTGGCGCGCCTCGGCGAGGTCGGGATACGACTGCTTCACCGCGGTCACGTTCTCGATCTCTGCGAGCCGGCTGATCGTGTCGGGCTCGATGTGGACGATGACGCGGCTCGGGATGTTGTAGGCGATCAGCGGCCGGTCGGTCGCCTGAGCGATCGCCTCGAAGTGCGCGACGATCCCGCGCTGCGGCGGCTTGTTGTAGTAGGGCGTCACGACAAGGAACGCATCGGCCCCGAGCTCGTGCGCCTGCTCCGTCATCTCGATCGAGTGGCGGGTGTCGTTCGTCCCGCTGCCGGCGATGACGGTGGCGCGATCCCCCACCGCCTCGATGGCAGCGCGGATCAGGCTAATTCGCTCTTCGTCGGAGAGCGTCGGCGATTCGCCGGTCGTCCCGGCGACGACGAGCCCGTCTGACCCGTTCGCAACGAGATGCGCCGCGAGCCGCTGAAAGCCGTCGTAGTCGACCGATCCGTCCGCCCCGAAAGGCGTAACGATCGCCGTGAGCACCCGTCCAAGCACGTGCCCATGGTAGACACCCCGCCCGCCGTCCCCACGGGACAAGTCCCGATGCCAGTCATCTCGGGCCGTGAGCGCGCGCGGTGACCGAAACCCTGCGGCCATCACGATCGCGTACCGGCCAGCCGGGATACGCCACGATGCCAGTCATTGGTAACGGAAGTGGTACGCGCTGCGGATGCGGACGACGCGGGCGGCGACGGGTTCCGTGGAAACTCGGGCCAGGAAGTCGGCCTCGTGGGGGCGGTTGCCGAGGCCGAGGAGGGTCTCGGGGGCGAGGGTTGGCAGCAGGCGGGCCAGCGGGTCGACGTTGCGGGGCTCGTAGAGGACATCGGCGGCGAGGGCGAGGTCGAAGGCGCCGGTGAGCGTGCGCCAGTCGGCGACGCGCGCGGCGAGCTCGATGCCGTTGCGGGCGGCGTTCTGCTCGAGGAGCTCGATGGCCTCGGGCGCCCAGTCGGTCGCGACGACCGTCGCTCCTCGAGACGCCGCGACGAAGGACGGGACGCCGAGGCCGCAGCCGAGCTCGACCACGCGCACGCCGGAGAGATCGGCGGGCAACGCCGAGGCGAGGGCGAGTGCCGCCGGCCAGAGCTGGGCCCAGTAGGGCATGAACTCGTCCTCGGCGAACCGGGACTCGTCGATCAGCGCCTCGGGGTCGACCGGGACGAGCAGCGACAGCTCGACGCCGCCCGCTGCGACCCGCTGCTCGGCGAGCGCCGTGCCCAAAGACCGGGCGCTCAGAGGAGCGCGTCGAGGCCGACCGTGACGCCCGGCGGCAGCTCGGCGAGCTTCCGCAGCGCCAGGAGCACCCCGGGGGCGAACGCCTCGCGGGACGTGGTGTCGTGCCGGATCGAGAGCGTCTGCCCCGGGCCACCGAGGAGCACCTCCTGATGGGCGACGAGGCCGGGCAGGCGGATCGAGTGGATCGGAACCTCGCCTTCCATCGCGGCCGCAGTCGCGAGCGCCGTGCCGGAGGGCGAGTCGAGCTTCGTCGCGTGGTGGAGCTCGACGATCTCGGCCGCGTCGAGATACCGGGACGCCTCGACGGCGAAGCGCATCATCAGCACCGCCCCGATGGCGAAGTTCGCGGCGAAGAAGACGGGCACGCCCGCGGCCTTCGCCGCAGCGTCGATCGCGTCCACCGACCAGCCCGTGGTGCCGACGACGCTCGGGATGCCGGCGTCGATCGCGCGCCGGACGTTTGCCTCGGCTGCTGACGGAGCTGTGAAGTCGACCATCGCGTCGGCCTCCGCCTCGGTCGCGACGAGCACGTGACCTGCCGCCTCGAGCGCCGGCCCGAGCGCCGCAGCAACCTTGCCCGTCACGGGTGAGGGCGGGCTCCAGCCGTTGAGGATGACCTTCACGCGGCCTCCGCGAGCCCCGGCGCGATGCCTTCGAGCGCCGCCAGGAAGCGATCCTCGCGCGGCCCGATGCCCGCCGCCGACAGCCGCCCGGGCGCGAGCAGCGTGGCCGCGAGCGAGCAGACGGCGTCGGCGTCGACCGCGTCGACCTCGGCGATCACCTGCTCCGGCGTAAGGATCTCGACGTCGGTGATCAGCGCCTTGCCGAGGCGGCTCATCCGTGCGGACGTGGACTCGAGCGAGAGCAGCATCCGGCCCTTGAGGTTCTCCTGCGCCCGCTCGAGCTCGCGGGGACGAAGGTTGCCGCCGGCGATGTCGGCGATCTCGGCACCCGCGATCTTCAGCGCCTCCTCGAGGTTCTCCTCGCGCGTCCCCACGTAGAGGCCGACCTGACCCGTCTCTGCGTAGCTCGAGGTGAAGCTGTAGACCGAGTACGCCATCCCCCGCTTCTCGCGGATCTCCTGGAAGAGCCGCGACGACGCGGAGCTGCCGAGGATCGCGTCGAGGATCGCGGCCGCGAACCGGCGCGGGTCGGTGCGCGCGAGTCCGGGTGCCGCGCGACAGACGTGGTACTGCTCGGTGTCCTTCTCGCCGACCCGCAGCCCCGGTGCGGGCTCTTGCGTGAGCAGCTCGCGCACGTGCGGCGCCGGCGTGGGCGGCGCGTGCCGCGTCACCGCCGCGTCGGCCAGCTCGACGAGCCGGTCGTGGTCGACGTTCCCCGCCGCCGCAAGGACGATCTTGCCGGGTGCGTAGCCGCTGCGGTGGTAGCTCGAGAGCGCCTCCCTGGTGACCGACGAGATCACCTCGGCGGTCCCGATCACCGGTCGGCCGAGCGGATGCGAGCCGAAGACGGCCTCGCCGAGCAGGTCGTGGACGAGATCCTGCGGCGTGTCGTCGTACATGGCGATCTCCTCGAGGACGACCTCGCGCTCGGCGTCGAGATCGTCGAAGAGCGGTGCGAAGAGCATCTCGCCCATCACGTCGAGCGCACGCTCGAGCCCGTGATCCGGGATGCGCGCGTACACCTCGGTGTGCTCACGCGACGTCGCCGCGTTCAGCTCCCCACCGAGCTCGTCGAAGAGCTCCGCCACCTCGAGCGCCGTGTAGGACGGCGAGCCGCGGAAGAGCAGGTGCTCGATGAAGTGCGAGACGCCCGCGGTCGCAGCGGTCTCGTCCCGGGCTCCGACGGCGACCCAGTAGCCGAGCGCAACCGAGCGTATGCCCGGGAGACGTTCCGTGACGACGCGTACGCCGCTCGGGAGCTCGGTCAGCGACCAGGAATCCATCGGAGGATCGTAGTGCCAGCGACCGCCGTCCAGAAACGACAAGGGCCGGCCTTGCGTGGAAGCAAGGCCGGCCCCGGTCAGACAGCCGAGTCGGGTCTAGCGACGACCGCCGCCGCCGCCACCGCGACGCTCACCGTCACGGCGCGGGCGCTCCTCGCGGGGCTCGCGCGGCGGGGCATCCTTTGCCCGCTCGATGAGCTCTTCCGGCGAGACGACGTTGCTGCCCTCGTGCTTCTGGAGCAGCTTCAGGCCGATGCGCCCACGCGCCTTGTCGACCTCCTGGACGACGACGTCGACGACGTCGCCGCGGGCCAGGACATCCTCGATGTGGTTGACGCGGCCCGGGCCCACGTTCGAGACGTGGAGCAGGCCGTCGGTGCCCTTCTTCAGCTCGATGAACGCGCCGAAGTCGGTCGTCTTGACGACCCTGGCCTCGATGAACTCGTCCCCGACCTCCGGGTCCTTCGTGAGCGCGTTGATCGCGTTGATCGCCGCGGTCCCGTTGTCGCCCGAGGTGGCGTAGACGAGGATCGTGCCGTCCTCCTGGATGTCGATCTGCACGTCGTAGTCGGCCTCGAGCGAGCGGATCGTCTCGCCGCCCTTGCCGATGACCATGCCGATGTACTCCGGGTTGATCTGGACGGACGAGATCCGCGGTGCGTGGCCGGCGAGCTCGGCACGCGGCTCCGCGATCGCGGTCAGCATGCGCTCGAGGATCGCCGCGCGAGCGTCACGGGCCTGGCCGAGGGCCTTCTCCATGATCTCGCGGGAGACACCGGTGATCTTGATGTCCATCTGCAGGGCGGTGATGCCCTCGGCGGTGCCGGCGACCTTGAAGTCCATGTCACCGAGGTGATCCTCGGCGCCCTGGATGTCGGTGAGGATGACGTAGTCGTCGCCCTCCATGACGAGGCCCATGGCGATGCCGGAGACCGGTGCCGTGATCGGCACGCCGGCGTCCATCAGGCCGAGCGTGGAGCCGCAGACCGAGCCCATCGACGACGAGCCGTTCGACTCGAGCGTCTCGGAGACGACCCGCATCGTGTACGGGAAGTCCTCGACCGACGGCAGCACGGCCTGGAGGGCCCGCTGCGCCAGGGCACCGTGACCGATGTCGCGGCGCTTGGGGGCGCCGACACGGCCTGTCTCCCCGACCGAGTACGGCGGGAAGTTGTAGTGGTGCATGTAGCGGCGGTCCTTCTCGAGCGAGAGGTCGTCGATCCGCTGGCCTTCCTTCTGTGTGCCGAGCGTGACGAGCGACATGATCTGCGTCTGGCCGCGGGTGAAGAGCGCCGACCCGTGGGTGCGCGGCGTGACGCCGACCTCGACCTGGATCGGGCGGATCTCCGTCTCGGAGCGGCCGTCCGGGCGCCGCTTGTCGACGGCGATCTTCTTGCGGACGAGATCCTTGTAGATCCCGTCGATCGCCTTCTTGACGTAGTGCTTCGTCAGCGCGTCTGCGCCGTTGTCGTCGCCGCCGGGGAACGGCAGCGAGACGGTCTCGAGGATCCGCTCGTTCAGCAGGCGCTGCTTGGCCGACTTGAGCTCCTTCGAGTCCTGCTCGGCGTCGGTGAGGCCGCGGATGTCCGCCTCGAACTGCGCGCGGACCGGCGCCTCGACGGCGGCGCTGCGCCGCTTCTCGAGGATCGCGGCGAGCGACATCCGGGTCTGGAGCTCCTTGAGGATGTCGGCCTCGGTCGAGGTCATCGAGATCGCGCCGCACTCACGCTCGACGAGCTCCTCGATCGCCGATGCGCCGGCGACGATGCCGCCGGATGCGATCTTCGCGTCGATCTCGCCGGCGTACTTGCCGGTGAGGGTCTCCGTGACGGCGGTGTCGAGCCACTTGGTCTTGCCGGCCTTCGCGCGGAGCTGCTCCTGCGCCTCGCAGAGCTTCGAGATCTCGCCCTGGGCAAGGTCGAGCGCCTCGAGGAGCTTCTCCTCGGGCACCTGGTCTGCGCCGGCCTCGACCATCGTCAGGCCGTCCTTCGTGCCGACGACGATCAGGTCGAGCACGCTCTCCTCGTCCGACTCCTGGAAGGTCGGGTTGACGACGAGCTCGCCCTCGATCAGACCGACGCGCACGGCGCCGATCGGGCCGTAGAACGGCATCGCCGAGACGTGCAGGGCAGCCGAGACGCCGTTGATCGCAAGGATGTCGTGCGGGATGACCATGTCCGCCGAGAGCACGGTGGCAATGCACTGCACCTCGTTGCGGTACCCCTTCGGCCAGAGCGGCCGGATCGGGCGGTCGATCATGCGGGCCGTGAGGATCGCGCGCTCGGTGGGGCGCCCCTCACGCTTGAAGAAGCCGCCCGGGATCTTGCCGGCGGCGTACGACCGCTCCTCGACGTCGATCGTCAGCGGGAAGAAGTCCTGGCCTTCCTTGGCCTCCTTCCGACCCTGGGCCGTTGCCAGCACCACGGTCTCGCCGGAGCGCACGATCACGGCGCCGTCGGCCTGCTTGGCGATCTTGCCGGTCTCGAACGTGATCTCGCGGCCGCCGATCTCGACAGCCACGGAAATGGGAGCCGGATTCGGCTCGCCTTCGATAATGCTCATCTCTGTATGTCCTCCACTATGCGTCCTAGGGGGAGGCGGCGGTTTGAGCGGGCTCCGGCCCGCGTCGGGACCGCGAGCTCGCTCAAACCTCCACCCCCCATTGCTTGGGTGGAACTAGCGGCGTAGGCCGAGTTCCTTGATGAGGGCGCGATAGCCCTCGAGATCCTTCTTCTGCAGGTAGTTCAGGAACCGCCGGCGCTGGCCGACGAGCTTGAGCAGACCGCGCCGCGAGTAGTGATCCTTCGCGTGTGTCCGCAGGTGCTCGGTCAGACCGTTGATGCGCTCGGTCAGCATCGCGATCTGGACTTCGGGCGAACCCGTGTCGGTGTCGGTCTTGCCGAACCGCGTGATTGCTGCCTGCTTGGCTTCCTTGGTGAGGGCCATGTCGCCTCCTGGTTTCGTAGGTCACCTGCTGTCCAGCAACGCCGCGAAGGAAGAACGCGCACGGCCGGGCAGAGGTCGTTGCCAAGGGTACCAGTTGCCCGATCTCGGGGATTTGCAGGCGATTCAGGGGCGAACGGCGGCGCGGGCCTGCTCGACGTCGCGGCCGATCTGCGCAACAAGCTCGGCTTCGCTCCCGAACGACGCCTCGTCACGGAGCCGTTCCCACAGCTCGACGACGAGCCGCTCCCCGTAGAGGTCGCCCTCGAAGTCGAGCAGGAACGCCTCGAGCCGCTGCTCGCCGGCGCCGTAGTGCGGGTTCACCCCGATCGACATGGCCACGCGATGGCCGCGTGTCGCCCCGGCGTAGATGCCGTACGACGGCACGAGCAGCCGAGCCTCGGGCTCGATGTTCGCCGTCGGGAAGCCGAGCCACTCGCCGCGGGCATCGCCGGAGACGACCATGCCCTCCACCTCGACGGGCCGGCCGAGCAACGGCGCAGCGGCCCGCACCTCGCCCGCGGCGACGAGCGTCCGGATCCGGGACGACGAGATGCCCTCGACGAGCGGGACGATCTCGGCTCGGATCCCGAGCTGCTCGAGGAGCGCAAAGTCGCCACGGCGCTCGCGCCCGAAGCGGAAGGCATCGCCCGCGACGACGACCTCGGCTCCGATCGAGCGGAGGTACTGGTCGACGAACGCCTCGGCCTCGAGCGCGGCGACCTCCCGGGTGAAGGGCACGACGAGCGTCTCCTCCACGCCGAGGTCTGCGAGCAGCTCGAGCCGCCGTTCGAGCGTGGCCAGTGCGACGACCTGGCCGCCCAGCACCTCGCGCGGATGCGGGTCGAAGGTCACGACCGTCGCCAGCGGCCCCGCAGCCCGCATCGCCTCGACCACCGCACGATGGCCGAGGTGGACACCGTCGAACGTCCCGATCGCGATGGCACGCGGTTGCCGTTCGAGCTCGGAAGGGACGCGCGCGACCTTCATGCGGGATGCGGCTCCCGCTCGGCCTCGAGCACACGCTCGCGTACCTCGGCCGGCACACGGTCGAGCGCGCTCTCGGGCAGCCGCGCCAGGATCTCGGCGACCGGGTGCAGCTGCTCGGGTGCGGCCTCGTCGATGCCGAAGGGACCGACGGCGGTGCGACGCAGGCTCACGCAGTGCCCGCCGAGGGCGACCGCCAACGAGCGGATGTAGGTGCCGGACTCGACGTGCGCCTCGAGCTCGACAGTCGAGGCGTCGGGGGAGGTCGCGACGAGCTCGAAGATGCGCGAACGGCGCAGCGGCATCTCGACCTCCACCCCGCGCCGGGCGAGCCGGTAGGCGCGCTCACCGTCGATCTTCACCGCGGAGATCGCGGGGATCGGCAGCTCGACCTCGCCCCGGAGCCCGTCGACCATGGCGGCGAGCTCGTCCGCCGAGGGCGGGTCGTGGCGTTCCAGGATCTCGCCCGTCAGGTCGCCGCTCGACGTCGTGGCCGTGAGGTCGATGGTCGCCGTGTAGCGCTTGTCGAGCCCGACGAAGCAGGGGACGAGCTTCGTCGCGAGGCCTGAGAGCAGGATCAGGAGCCCAGTCGCGAACGGGTCGAGCGTGCCAGCGTGACCCGTGCGGGCGCCGGTCTGGCGGCGCAGGCCGGCGACGAGCGCGAATGACGAAGGGCCGGCCGGCTTGTCGACGAGCGCGACGCCGATCGGCCTAGCTGCGCGCGGCGGCATCGCCTTCGCCCGTCGCGTCGACGAACGCGCGGTGGACGAACTCCGAGATCTCCTCGACCGTGCCCTCACTCGAGAAGCCCGCGGCCTGCCGATGCCCGCCGCCGCCCGAGAGGCGCGCGATCGCCGAGACGTCGATCGCGCCGGTGCTCGACCGCAGCGAGATCCGCCGCTTGGGGCCGCCGGGCGTCGGCGGCTCACGGATGAGGGCCACGAGCTCGGCCCCCTCGGCGGCGCGCAGGTAGTCGATGATGCCTTCGGAGAACGGCTCCTCGGCCCCGGCGTTCGCGAAGTCGTCGCGGTCGAGGTGAGCGACGACGAGTTTGCCGCCGTCGTAGAGGCGCGCGTTCTCGAGCGCACGCGCGAGGAGCTTCAGCTTCGCGAACTGCACGGTCTCGTAGACCGCGCGGAAGATCGTGTGCACGTCGGCGCCCGCCTCGACGAGCTCGGCTGCGAGCCGGAGCGACTTCGGCGTCGTGTTCGAGTACTGGAAGCGGCCGGTGTCGGTGACGAGGCCCACGTAGAGCGCCTCCGCGATCGCGGGGGTCAGCGCAACGTCGAGGCCGCCGAGGATGTCGCGCACGATCTCGGCCGTCGACGAGGCGTCGGCGACGACGAGGTTGACCGTTCCGAAGCGGGTGTTGTCGTGGTGGTGGTCGACGTCGACCACCAGCTTCGCCCGCTCGAGCAGCTCTGCCTCCGGGCCGAGGCGGCGCTCGTTCGCGCAGTCGACCGCGAGCACCAGACGCTCGCCGATGTCGTCGGGGATGTCGCGGCGCACGTCGTCGAGCGCGAGAAAGCCGTACTCGCCCGGCAACGGCAGCTCGCCCGACAGGTACATGACGACGTCCTTCCCGAGGGCACGCAGGCCGAGCGTGGCGCCGAGCATCGAGCCGAGCGCGTCACCGTCCGGATTCTCGTGGGTGACGACCACGAACGTGTCGTGCCCGCGCAGGGCCTCGACGACCGCTGCAAAGTCACTCTGTGTCATCGGCCCCCGTGTCATTGGCGCTCGTGTCGTCAACGGGCTCTCCCATCTCTGCCGCAAGGCTGTCGATGAGGCTCGACATCCGCACCCCGTACTCGACCGACGGATCGTATTCGAAGGTCAGGTGGGGCGTTCGCCGCATCCGCAGCTCCCGCGAGACCAATCCCTGGATCCTGACCGTCGCTGCAGCGAGCGCGTCGAGCGCCTTCTTCCGCTTCTTCTCGCTCCCGAGAACCGAGACGTAGATGGTTCCCTCGCGCAGGTCGGGCGAGACGGAGACACCGGTCACCGTGACGATGCCGAGGCGCGGATCGTGGAGCTCTCCGAGCGCGCCGGCAACGACGGAGCGGACCTCCTCGTTGACACGGCGCATGCGGTCGGACATCGGTCAACCACCAACAGGACGCGGTTCGGTGGAGCTAGGACTCGTCGGACGAGGCGGCGGCGGCCTGCTGCGGCGCCTCGTCGAGCGAGGTCCGTTCCACTTCGCGCTTCTCGTAGACCTCGAAGATGTCGCCCTCGCGGAGGTCGTTGAAGCCCTCGAGCAGAATGCCGCACTCGAAGCCCTCGCTCACCTCACGGGCGTCGTCCTTGAAGCGCTTGAGCGCCGCGACAGTCGTCTCGTGGATCCGGGTGCCGTCGCGGAAGATGCGTACGTTCGAACCGCGGCGCACGATCCCGCTCGTGACCATGCACCCGGCGATCGTGCCGACGCGCGAGGCCTTGAACAGCGCCCGCACCTCGACCTCGCCGATGACGGCCTCGGTCTGCACCGGCGAGAGCATGCCGACGAGCGCCTGCTCGATCTCGTCGGTGAGCTGGTAGATGACCCGGTACTGGCGGATCTCGATGCCCTGGCGCTCGGCGAGCTGGCGGGCCTCCGTCGACGGACGCACGTTGAAGCCGATGACCATCGCGCCGGAGGCGGCGGCGAGGTTGACGTCGTTCTCGGTGATCCCGCCGACGCCGGTGTGGATCACGTTGACCCGCACCTCGGCGTGGTCGATCTTGCCGAGCTCGCCGACGATCGCCTCGACCGAGCCCTGGACGTCGCCCTTGAGCACGATGTTGAGGTCGGCGACGCCGCCTGCCTGGAGCTGCTCGAAGAGCCGCTCGAGCGAGACGCCGCGGCTCGAGTGCCGCGCGAGCACCTCGCGGCGCAGCCGCTCTCCGCGCTGCTGGGCAAGCTCGCGCGCCTTGCGGTCGTTCTCGACGACGCGGGCGAGCTCACCGGCCGGCGGTGGCTTGTCGAAGCCGAGGATCTCGACAGGCTCGCCGGGGCGTGCCGCATCGATCTTGCGCTCGCGGTAGTCGTAGAGCGCGCGTACGCGGCCCCACGCGTCGCCGGCGACGATCGAGTCGCCGACCTTGAGCGTGCCGCGCTGGACGAGCATCGTCGCGACGGTGCCGCGGCCAACGTCGAGCCGGGATTCGATGATCGGCCCGGAAGCCTCGGTGTTCGGGTTCGCCTTGAGCACGAGCTCGGCGTCGGCGACGAGCAGGATCTTCTCGAGCAGCTCGTCGAGGCCGGTGCGGGCCTTCGCGGAGACGCGGGCGATCTGCGTCGTGCCGCCCCACTCCTCGGGCTGCAGGCCCTGCGTCGCGAGGTCGGCGAGCACCCGGTCGGGGTTCGCGTCGGGCAGGTCGATCTTGTTGACGGCGACTACGACCGGCACCTCGGCGGCGCGCGCGTGGGAGATCGACTCGAGCGTCTGCGGCATCACGCTGTCGTCGGCTGCGACGACGAGCACGGCGATGTCGGTGACCTTGGCGCCGCGGGCACGCATGGCGGTGAACGCCTCGTGGCCCGGGGTGTCGAGGAAGGTGATCTTCCGGCCGTCGATCTCGGTCTGGTACGCGCCGATGTGCTGGGTGATGCCACCCGCCTCGGTCTCGACGACGGCCGTCTGGCGGATCGCGTCGAGGAGCGTCGTCTTGCCGTGGTCGACGTGACCCATGACGGTGACGACCGGCGGACGCGGCTTGAGGTCTTCGGGCTCGTCGTGGAAGACGAACGCTTCGTTGATCTCCTCTTCGGGCGAGACGACGCGCACTTCTCGGCCAAGGTCCTCGCCGATGATC